>JBFHIO010000276.1:0-3365 GCA_041596435.1 Desulforhopalus sp.
CACATGAATACCGGTGAAAGCCAGCGCGTCCTCTTCCCCCCTCGCGTCAAAATGATCGACCCGGGTCCCTTTGCAGGACACCGTGTTGAAACGCGGGCAATTGTGCATGGCCATGGTCACATCGGCATCACCTTTACAGTGTGTCCGATAGAGCAGCTCAAAATCCACCGTATGGTAAATATCACCATTGGTCACCAGAATCGGTCCCGCATCAAAGGAATCAAGCGCCCTGCGCAGACCACCGCCGGTACCGAGAACATTCTCTTCCTTTTGCAGGATAACCCCGCTGATACCAGCCACCGCCACCTCAATCTGTTCGCCGAGGTAGTGGCAATTGACAACAATACGGGTAAAGCCGGCACGCTGCAGACGTTTGATGGTGAGCAGCAGCAGCTCTCTGTTTAAAATGGGAAAAAGGGGTTTGGGTCGCAACAGGGTGTGCGGCAGCAGCCTGGCACCAAACCCCGCCGCGAGAATCATCGCCTGCATGTTGATTCCCTGTGATGGTTCAATCGTATTTCAACCTGCCATTTTCATCTTCACGCAGTCCGACCACCACAATTCCGGCCTCGTTGGCCATCTGCAGCATCTTTTCACGGTCGAAGAGGAGAGACTGTCCCGCCTCTACGGCGAGGACAGAAGCCTTTACACTGATCATATTGTCGATGGTTTTCGGCCCGGTGGCCGGGAGATCGAAACGAAAATCCTGATCCGGCTTGCGCACCTTCACCACCACAGCCTTCTCGCCGGCGAGTTTCCCTCCGCGCAGAATAGTGGCATCAGTACCGTCGATGGCCTCGACCGCCAGCACAGCGCAGTCTCGCACCACAATGCACTGACCAATATCCAGCTCCCCGATCGCCTTGGCATTACGCCAGCCAAATTCAATATCCTGCCACTGCTCTTTGTTCGGCTTTTTCTTCGTCAACACCCCCTGCGGAAAGAGAAGATGCTGGAGGAAAAGGGTCGATTCGAGAACCTTGATCCCCTCCCCCTCAAGACTCCTCGCAATAGCGCGGAGAATGGCGTCGTCCTGCTTGCGGTCAATCTTGTTCCACAAAGTGAGCGCCTTGAAATCCGGCATCACATCGCGGAAGATACGCGTCTTGGTAATGGTGCCGAGAAAAACGGTCTCCCCCACTCCTTCATTATGAAAGAACGAGGTAAGTTTCCCGAGCTGCCCGAGCTTCACCCAGCATACAGCATCGGCAAGAGCAGTCAGATCCTGCTCGGTCTCTCCGCGAAAGGCAACCACCACCACCCGACGCCCCGCATCCCGGGCAGCTTTAGCAAAGAGCAGCGGAAACTGCCCGCCGCCGGCAATAATACCGATATTTTCGTTTCTGACGCCCATATCGCCTCAGTCGTCGTTCGCACGCTGAACAAAACCACGCTTTGAAGCGGTGAGAAATTCAACGAGATGTTTCGCCTCTGCACTGTCGGGAAATTCCTTCAGTACCTCTTCAAAGGCATCTTTTTTCAGAAGTTCATCGGTCTTGAAAATGAGTCGGAAGGCCCCGTCAAGCTGACGGATAGCATCATTACTCAGGCCAGCCCGCTTCAGACCAATCTTATTGATCCCTGAAATCTTCGTTCTGTTACGCGTTCCCGCCAGCAGCATGTAGGGAGGAACATCCTTGCCGATACCAGACATCCCGCCAATATAGCTGAAGGTCCCGATCCGGACAAACTGATGTACCGCCACCAGACCGCCAAGGGAAGCGAAATCACCAATTTCCACATGACCGCCAAGGGTCGCAACGTTGGCCATGATGACCCGGTTACCGAGTTTACAGTCATGGGCAACGTGGGTGTAGGCCATCAGCAGACAGTCGTTGCCGATCACCGTCTGACCTCCGCCGTCAACCGTACCGCGATGGATAGTGGTATATTCGCGAACGGTATTACCATTACCCATGATAAGCTCGGTATCTTCACCTTTGTAGCTCAGATCCTGCGGCGCACCACCCACCGTGGCGAAAGAGTGGATAACATTGCGCTCACCGATAGTACTCGGTCCACCAATGACAGCGTGAGCAGCGACGCGAGTCTCTGCGCCAATGGTCACACCCTCTTCAATGACAGCGTAGGGCCCGATTTCGGCACTGGGATGAATTTTCGCGCTCGGCGCGACTACTGCAGTTTTATGTATGGCCATGGCGGCTCCTTCTCTCTTATGGGGACCTTGAATAAAGGACCTTGTATTTCGTTCATATTCGAAGCACAGGAAAAAATTTACCGCAGGAAATATATTACTCTTCTGAGGATAATTTTTTGGGCGACCACGAAGGAGACAAACGAAATACTGGTTATTCGATGTTCCCTTATTGCGAGCAGTTTCCGGGGAATGTATCTGCTCTATTTAATAAAATAACAGGGGAATACTCTGCTCAGGTAAAAGAGGCCATAAGCTCGGCTTCGGCCACCACCTTGTCATCAACCCTTGCCACACCCTTCATCACCGTTACCGTGCGCTTGCGTTTGAGAAAGGTCAGCGTGTAATAGAGCTGGTCTCCAGGAACCACAGGCCTGCGAAAACGCGCCTTGTCAATTCCGGCAAAAAAGAGAATCTTGTTGCCAATATACTCCGGCTTGTCATAAAAGGCCATGATCCCGCCAACCTGTGCCATCCCTTCAAGGAGCAGCACTCCGGGCATGATCGGCTGACCAGGAAAGTGTCCCTGGAAAAAAGGTTCATTGATAGTCACATTCTTCAGCCCGACAATTTCATTGCCCATATCCATCTTGACAATCCGGTCCACAAGCAGGAAGGGATAGCGGTGCGGCAGCACCTTCATGATCTCTTGAATATCAATATTTTCGGGAACTGTAAATTCTTCCATGATACTTCTCCTTCGATTTCAGGACCTGGAATCAGTTATTTTTGCAAGGGCGCGGGTGTTCTTCCGCACTGCGGTGTTCAACTCCGGAAGTTTGGCAAAAACAGCACAGGCTCTCGCCCACTGTTTCACGGGGATAGCAGGTGTCCCGCCAAGCCGAGAATCGGCCGGCACATCGGCATGCACAGCCCCCCGCGCGGCGATCATGGTCCGGTCCCCCACGCTGAGATGTCCGGCGGATGCGGCCTGACCACCCATCACCACATTGCGCCCCAGAGTGGTAGAACCGGCAAGACCAACCTGACTGACCAGCAGACAGTTTTCTCCCACCACCACGTTGTGACCAATCTGCACGAGGTTATCGATCTTCGCGCCAGACTTGATAACCGTCTCACCGTAGGCCGCGCGGTCGAGGGTACAGTTGGCACCAATCTCCACATCATTTTCAATACGTACGATTCCTACCTGAGGACGCTTGATGTGTTCCCCGCGCTCGTTGGGAGCGTAGCCGTACCCATCACTGCC
>JBFHIO010000277.1:0-3364 GCA_041596435.1 Desulforhopalus sp.
CCTGTGAGTGGGCAGGGTAAGTCCGTTGCAGATAAGGCCCTTACCGAAGCGACGGATGCTCTGGAGACGGCGGGTTCTGAGGTCGCCGATGGAAAAAAAATCCTTCCTCCGGAGAAGCAGCCTTCCTCTGTGGATGAAGCAACTGAAAAAGAGAACTCTGCCCAGACGGAATCAAGTCAGACCCGCAGCCGCCGTGGAAGAAAAAACGGGCGGGGAACCAAAAAGGCAGGCATTGAAGAGGGGACTGGAAGCAGTCCGTCTGCAGAAAAAGAAAAGAGTAGTGACAAGGCTGAACCTTGCAAATCAATGAAGCTGTTGATTAATGCTGAGGAGCCGGAAGAGTGTCGCCTTGCTCTGCTGGAAGATGGGCGCCTTGAGTCAATTCATGTCTCCACTGTCTTCAGGGCGCAGCGAAAAAGTAATATATATAAAGCAAAGGTTGTGGCCATTGAGCCCAGCCTCCAGGCTGCCTTTGTTGATTACGGTACAGAAAAAAACGGTTTTCTACCCTTCAGTGAAATTCATCCCGAGTATTTCAAAGCTAATCTCCCGGACGATGTGCGGGAGAAGGTCGAAAAACAGCAGTGGAAGAAGCTTTCTATTACCGACGTCCTTGAACGTGGTCAGGAGTTGCTGGCCCAGGTGGTGAAAGAAGAGATTGGTCGCAAGGGTGCCAATATGACCACTTTCCTCTCTATACCGGGGCGCTGCGTGGTTCTGATGCCAGGTTCTGATTCCGCCGGGATCTCCCGCAAGATTTCCGGGGAGCAGCGGCGTGGCCAGCTGAGGGATATAATGAAGGGCTTTGATATCCCTGAAGGAACAGGATGGATTGTGCGCACTGCGAGTTCGGAGATTACCGAAAGTGCTCTGTCGCGGGATACCGATTATCTTATTAAATTGTGGAAGGACATTCGCGAGAGAGGGCTGGCGCTGAAGGGTGTTGGACTTCTCTATGAAGATCATCAGACTGTTGCCCGTTTTCTCCGGGAGCATTTTGATCCGGCCATCGAAGAAATTCTTGTTGATGATCGCACTGCCCTGGAGCAGGTGAAGGATTTCGTTGCCATGCAGCCTAAAGCACAGCAGAAGGTGCGGGTGCGATTGCATCAGGGGGCACGACCGATCTTCAATATGTACAGCGTAGAAGAGCAGATTGAGCAAATCTATCAGCCACAGGTCAACCTCCCCTCCGGCGGGTCAATCGTCATTGACCCCACTGAGGCGCTGGTTGCCATTGATGTGAACTCCGGTTCTACGTCTAAAGGCGCTAATTTCGAGGAGTCTATCTTTCAGGCGAATATGGAAGCCGCTACCGAACTGGCCCGTCAGCTTCGTCTGCGAGATCTCGGTGGTCTGGTGGTTGTAGACTTTATCGACATGCGAAGCCGTAAGCATATTCTGGCGGTAGAGAAGCAGGTCAAGCAGGCCATGAAGCGCGACAAGGCAAAAGTTGACTTTAGCAAGATCTCAAAGTTCGGCCTGATGGAGATCTCCCGCCAGAAGCTGGGGGCACCTATTGAGTCCGGCAACTACCGTGTCTGCGAATACTGCAAGGGCCGGGGAACCATGCGTTCTGTGGAGACCCTTTCCCTTTTCTATCTGCGCCGGATCCAGACTGGTGCCAGCCGCAAGCCGGTGGAGCGCGTGGAGTGCAACTTCCCCCTTGATGTCGCTTCTTATCTGTTGAATCACAAGCGGGCAGAACTCATTGAAATGGAGAAACGTCAGCAGGTGGAGATTGATATTATCGGTCATGCCCGGATGAAACCGGCGGATAATGAAATTATCTTCCGAAAAAAAGAGAAAGAGAATGAGGGGCACGGACGGGAAAAGTAACTCTTTTAAATTTAAATGAAAATTATGCTTGAGTCTTTCAGAAAAAGGGTGTATATAACACATCTCCAATGCACCAGTAGCTCAGCTGGATAGAGCGCTTGGCTACGAACCAAGAGGTCGGGGGTTCGACTCCCTCCTGGTGTACCAGTAAAAAAATCAAGGGGTTTGCGACAATTTGTCGCAAACCCCTTTTTTCGTTTGTACAAAGCCCCAGTTGAAGTAATTTGAGCTATTCTATACATTGGCTGCACGGCTCTGTGCAGACCTTGATGTTTCGCGCTTTCTGCAGGGGCGCTCTGTGTTTTTGCATATCTCAGGAATGGTATATGCATATTTATACAAAAGCTGCCGGGATATTGACAGATCCTCGAAGAACAGCGCTTCTGCGCCGGTACCATTTCCTTTCCTTTTTTTGAGAAACAGCGATGACAGAGCAGGTTAAACAGAGGCTTTCCGACGCAGTGCCGCAGATACAGAAGGAGATTGCTTCCCTGCTCGGTGTTGAATTCACCCTCACTTCTGGTGAGGTTACGGTGGTAACGCGGGAAGCCCTGGCTGCTTTGCAGCCCGGGAAGTGTGTTTGTGCCCGACTTGCCGTTTCCGGGGACGTCAGAGGGACGGCAGGGATTATCGTCCGGGTGAAGGCGGGCATTCGTATGGGGGGCCTGTTGTTGATGCTGCCGAGCTCCGAGCTTGAAGAGAGCATCAGCCGCGAGGAGTTCAGTGAAGAGATAAAAGAATCCTTTGGTGAGATTGCCAGTGTGGTGAGCGGAGCACTCTCTGGAGTCTTTCAAGATTCTCCCGCCTGCGAGTTTGCCCGTGACGAAGAAATCATTTTTTCGTTGAAAAACCTTGAAGATGAGCAGCCTCTGCCTGGAGATTCCTTCTGTTCCTTCAAGATTGGGATGAGCCTTGAGGGTGATGAGATTGGTGACCTCGTGGTAGCTTTGCCTGCGGTAGAATTCGGTTTTGATGCGTCGGAGGGTGCAGGTGCCGAAGAAACTTCTGCGGAGAAAGAATCCTCTGAAACGGCCGCCGAAGAGTCTGTAGAAGAGGATCCAGTGGAGGAAGCGGGCGTTCCTGGACCGATTGGTTATGATCCAGAGAAAAATCGCAAGAAAATAGATGAACTTCTGGCGGAGTGCGAGCAGGAACTCTCTGAAGAGGTGGGCAGTCTGCTTGGCACCAAAGTAAGTTTCTCCGGGATGGAGAATACTCTTGTTGACCGCAAAACCTTTTTCGACAGTTACCTTGACGGCACCCAGATTTTTGCTGACATGGAACTTGTTCGGGGGGAAGAGCATCTTGGCGAGGGCTGGTTTGTTTCTCCAATTGGCGGGGCGATTCGACTTGGCGGTGTGCTGGTCATGCTGCCGGACAGCGAACTGGACAACTCTGAAAAGGAGGAGGATTTCTATGAGGATCTCGCATCGATCAGCGTCTCTGGTCGAATCGGCGAAACGTTCGAGTACTCCAATCTCGGCATGGGGCTGCTGGGCCACTGCCTGGAACGACACGCAGGAAA
>JBFHIO010000278.1:0-3361 GCA_041596435.1 Desulforhopalus sp.
AGGGCATCCACACCAGCAGGACCTTTTTATATTCGGTGGCCTGTTGTTCTGAGAGCTGCTTTTCAAAGCGATAGCCGGGGATCAAGGCTGTACTGTGGGGAAACAGAAGCAGCATATTCCCGGCAAGAAAACGCTTGTTGGTGAGGATCAGACCTCCGTCAAATCCTTTGGCACGCAGGGCGGCTGCCATGGCTGGAAAGGGATAGTTCATGCGGGAAAATTTGCTGTCTTCACCGTACCAGCCTGCTCCGACGATGCGCAGAGTGAACGCAATATAGATTCCTGCCATGGCGAGTATGCCAATGCCCAAAAAAACACGAAAACGTTTTGCTGTCACCTGTGTTGCCGTAAGCCGGGAGAAAAACCAGATTGGAGCACAAAAGAGCATTGGCTGCAACCAGCGATCTTTTACATAAGTCACCTTGAAACTGAGAACGACGGCAAGCAGCAGCAGAAGAAAGATGAAGATGTAACGGGCGATGAAACGCTGGCCCACATCTGGTTCATCAATGTTTCCCGGTTTGATTCCGGTCGGGAAAACCAGAAGGTAAAAAAGCCAGAAGGGAAAAAGAAAAAGGGCTATCGCCTGTACCATGCTGATCATACCCCGGAGATAGTAGTCGGCCTCCGCCAGCTTGAACTTGCGGGTGGCAGAGAAGACGATATCCTGATTGTTATACATCCACCAGAAATACTCCCCGCAGAGCAACAGGGGCAGGAGCAGGGCGAGGGGAAAAAAACGGTTGAAGATGACCTTTCGCCCCTCTTTGATGCTGAGCAGGGTGAGTAGAAGAATGGCGAGGAAGAGAAAATAGTTGGCCTTGCCGAGACAGCCGGCGGTGATGCAGAGGCCGAGGAGCAGGGCGTTGAAAAGGTTCTGTTTTTCCACTGCCCGCAGTGTGGCCAGAAGGGTCCCGGCGGCAGCGCAGACCACCAGCACGGTGTGGGTCATGTCGCGCTGCGATTCCCAGCCGATCTGCGGAATAAGCAGCAGCGACACCGTTGCAAGTATTGCGGTGTGGCTGTTTCGCAGCAGGCGCAGTGCGCTGAGATAGGTAAAGAGATATGTGAAAAAGAGCAGAGCGTTTTTCATTATGCTGACAGCAAGGGCATTGTGGCCCAGCAGCTGAAAGAGGCCGTGCTGTATCCAGGTAAAGAGAGGTGGCTGTTCGGTGTAACCTGGCAGCAGCCACTGGGCAAAGAGAGTCTGCTCGGCTTCATCGTAGTCAAGGCTGCCGCTCAGATGTACCCGCAGTACGACATGGAGTGTGAAGTAGGCGAGAAGAAGGAGTAGAAAGGGAATATTGACATTGGGGCGGGTCATGGCGTTGTCGGGTGAAGGTTGAGGCGAAGGGCGTGTCACTTTTGCTGAGAATTATCACCTGCGCGCAGACCAAGAATCAGGTTGCGGGAATAGACGACAAAACCAAATATCTGGCCGGCAAAGAGGACTGGATCTCTCCGCAGAATGGCGTAACTGAGGATCATTGCCGACCCGCTGATGCTGATCAGCCAGAAGCCTGGCGGGAGAACCGATTCCTTTCGTTTTTCACTGCAGATCCATTGATAGACGAAGCGGAAGGTGAAGACAAGTTGTCCGGCGATACCCCATATCATCAGCCAGCGCGGGATCTCTTTGTTCGTCAGCAGCGTTGACAAATTGTATTGATGTCCCGTGGTGACGAGAATGGTGACAGCAATGGCTGGAAAGCAGATGAAGAGCAGGCGGAAAAAGGCTGGAATCTTTTGCCAGAAACCAAAAAAATAGAGGTTACGGGTATAAATAAGATAGGTCAGTACCTGGCCAATGACGATGGCGAAATCTTCCCGCAGGATGCCATAGAGCATCAGCAGGAAGGAGGCAACAATGGAGAGCTGCCAGAAAAGCAGTGGTGAGAGGACCTTGCCTGCCCTCTCCGAACTGATCCATTGGGTGATCTGGCGTGCAGAGAAAAGCAGCTGTGCCGCAAAACCAATCGCGTAAATAAGGGCCTGACTCATTGGGCCTTATCGGTCGTACTTTCTTCGACGACGGTATAAGATATATGGCGGTTGCGCATCCAGCGGAAGGCAAGGGTGTCGAAAAAAGGGCCGACAAGGCGGTTGAAAAGGTGGTATTTCGCTACTCCCGCCATCCGGGGATAGTGGGAAACCGGAATCTGTTTCACCCGGCCGCCTTCAAGCTGTACGAGGGCGGGGACAAAACGGTGCATGCCATGGAAAAAAGGAATTTTCACTGCATATTCAGTCTTGAGAATCTTCAGCGGACAACAGGTATCGCGGATGCCGTCATTAATCATAAACCGTCGCCAGCCGTTTCCCACCTTTGATGATATCTTCTTGACGACGCTGTCGCGGCGTTTGGCGCGAATACCGTTGACCATGTCATATTCCGGAAAGTATGGGAGGAAAGCGGTAAAATCTTCGGGGTGAGTCTGCAGGTCGGCGTCAATATAACCTGTCAGAGTGGTGTGGCTGTGGTCAATCCCGGCCTTGATGGCTGTAGAGAGCCCCCGGTTTTCGCTCAGAGAGAGAAAGCGGCTGCGGGTGTCGTCAATGCACTTGTCACGCAGCAGCTGCGGACTGTTGTCGCTTGAGCCGTCGTTTACATAAAGAATTTCAGTCGGCAGAGGTGTGGTGGCAAGAAATTTATCCATCGCCGCGAAAAAAACAGGCAGGCTTTCTTCCTCGTTATAGACTGGGACAATGATCGTGAGTGCAGGTTGCATGGAAGTCACTGAGGGGGATTCTGGGATATGGATTATTCCTTCAAGCTTCCCTTTATAAGGATAACCGCACACTAATACCAGAGCGTTGCTTCGAACTCAAGACTTTTCGCTATGATTTTGGGGGACCCGGCGCGTCAGGCTCCTGAAATCAGAGGGTGAGAAATCAGGCTTATCTTGCTTTCTTCTCCGTTTTTCTGGTATAAAAAGAAGAAATTCCAACAGATTTTATTGCACAAAAAATCACTTTAAGTCGCTGAGGACTACCCGCCATGTATGACAGTTATTTCAATCTCAAAGAGAAGGCCTTTGAGGCCCGCCCGCACCGCGATTTCTTGTGGAACGGGGAGTCTCGCAGGGTGGTGGTCGAAGCCCTTTGTGAAGGTGTATATGAGGAGAACGGTTTCCAGGTGCTCATCGGCGATGCAGGGGTGGGCAAGACCACCGTACTGCAGATGGTGCTTGACGAGGTGCAGGAAGAGACCACGGCTCTCTGCATTTCCCATGTACCCGATGATATGGTCGAATTCTACAACAGCGTACTCTCCGGTTTCGGCCTGCAGAAGGATGTCTTCACGCGGCTGCAGTTTATGATGGAGCTGAGTAAACTGCTCAAGGAGGTACATTTAAATGAT
>JBFHIO010000279.1:0-3360 GCA_041596435.1 Desulforhopalus sp.
TTGATTCCTGATTAATTAAAATCTTGATACTCACAATAAATATACCATAATATTATATAGATATCCCGTTTCCACACGACCATATGGCAGGATTAGACAGTCCTCAAAATTCAGTATCTCTAGAGAAAAGGTACCTTGAAAAACCTTGTCTCCCGTCCAGACTCGAGAGATAGAAAGAGATTTTTCACAGGCATATGATTGATATTACGAGGATATTTTTTTAACTGTAGTGAAGGAGATAAGGAAAAGACTGGTTCTTCAATGTTTTTTAAGTCGTCTGAACAGACGCCACCCGTTTATAAGTGGCACCTCTTCATGGCAGACTTTAATCGTCTTGTCTCTGTTTTGGAGTATGAATACTGGTGAAGAAATCAGCCGAACATCTTCACCCCTGTTTCGATCGATTATCGATTGAGAGGAGACCTTGAATGCGTAATTTTTTAATTACATCCGGGCCTGCAGTGCGATAAAAAAAGGCAGGCTCAGTACTCTTCAAGGGTAACGATGGCTGAGGAAGATCATTCTTCAAGATTTCTTCCAGCCGGTATTTACTGGAGTCGAAAATGAATAAATCAGAACTGATCGAACATCTTTCCGAAACGCTCAATCTCCCGCAACGGGAGGCAACAGCCATTTGTAATACAATCCTTGAGCGGATGACAGAGGCTCTCTCCGAGGGTGACAGCATTGAGATTCGCGGCTTCGGCAGTTTTGTCATAAAGGAATATGAGGCCTACGAAGGCCGCAACCCCAAAACTGGCAAAAAAATTACCGTCCAGCCCAAAAAACTTCCTTTTTTCAAAGTCGGCAAAGAATTACGCGAAAAGGTCAACAGCGACTGAAACCTTACCAGCCTCCCCCACCCGCGACTCCAACAAAAGTCTCAAAAAGTTTCAAAAATTGGTGATGCTTGCAGGTCAGATCCTCTGGATGCCACTGCACTCCCACCGCGAAGGGATGCTCTTTGTGCTCAATCGCTTCTATGATGCCGTCTTCCGAACGGGCTGTAACAATGAAGTTATCGGCAACCCGTTTTACCGCCTGATGGTGAAAGGAATTGACCATCAACGTCTCCGCCCCGAAAATTCCCCGCAGAATCGAAGCTTCCCGCAGTTTCACTCGATGATAAAGCGCATCTACCGGCATGGCTTTTGGCATGTGTCCGAGAGGATGCTCCACCTGGCTGAAAATATCCTGATAGAGAGTACCACCTCCCGCCACATTCATAAGCTGCATCCCGCGACAAATCCCAAGAACAGGCATGCCACGCTCCACAGCAAGCTGCAGAAGCCGGATCTCGCAGGAGTCGCGTTCGGAATTGATGCAGTCTACATTACACATCGGATCTTCCCCGTAGAGTTGCGGACTGATCTCCTCATTGCCACCGGTGAGCAGTAATCCGTCAATCAGCTTGAGATAGGAACCCTGGACACCAGGGTCGCAAACCATCGGCAGCAGCATGGTGAGCCCACCCGCCTCATGCACAGAACGGATATAGCCCTCACTGACCGCCGCGTACTTTTTTTGCGAATGTTCCATTATGCAGGTGGTAATACCGATAACCGGCCTGTTCTCTTTTTTCATTTTTTTCGTCCTTTCACACGACTTTCAAGTATTGACTGCCCGCCCTTTTACAGGAATCACCGCAGCCCTGCAATCCGTCTTTTTCTTTCATTTTCATGGTGCTTCAAGTATTGTGGACAGATAACTTAATTCACACATGGGAGGAATAAAATGTCGATTGTCACCATAGCACGAGGTTCCTATAATAAAGGTAAAGAGGTAGCTGAAGGGCTGGCCGAGACACTCGGTTGCGAATGTCTTTCACGTGATATTTTGCTGGAAACATCCGACCGATTCAATATTCCCGAGATCAAACTGGTCAAGGCACTGCACGATGCACCTTCGGTGCTGGAGCGTTTCAGCCACGGCAAGGAGCGTTACCTTGCCTATTTTAAATCTGCCTTCCTTTCCCACATCGCCAAAGGCAATGTCGTCTATCACGGACTCGCCGGCCATCTTCTGCTTCAGGAGATGCCCAACGTCCTCAAGGTGAAGGTGAACGCACGCATGGAAGACCGGGTTCTTGATGAGATGGAACGGGAAGGCTGCTCACAATATACCGCCTACTCCAATCTGCAGCGGGACGACGAAGAGCGGAGGAAATGGGGCATGCAGCTCTATGGACTTGATCCATGGGACGCCCGTCTCTTTGACCTCGTCTCCAATGTCGACACCCTCAAGGTTCCCGATATCGTCAACATGCTGGCACGCCTGTGTCGACTCCCGCAATTCAAAGAGACAGAGGAGAGTCTGAAATACCTCCGTCGGGCAGCGAAGGTGGCCGGGATTAAAGCGCTGGTGGTAGATACCAGTCCCAACGCCAGTGTAGTAATTATCAATAAGAAAAAAATCAAACTGATCGGAGTGAAAGGGGACAAGAAGTTTCGCCACAAACTGGAGCAGAAACTTGTTGATCTTTACGATATTGAAGATGTTGTCTTTAAAAAGACCTCCAAGGTAGACAGCAGTCATATCAACGTCTTCCACAATCTTGAATAAATCTTTCACCTGCCCCATCAAAAAAAGGGTGTCTCCCCGTCAGAGGAGACACCCTTTTTTTAGCTTTCAACCCGGGATTGAAACTCAAGGGAACATCGAACAACCAGTCTTTCGCCCATCTTCTTCGTTACAGGCAGAATTTATTCTCGGAGATACGCACCAGACTCCGATATTAATCATGGCTGTAATAAATTTCCTTCTGCACCTTACAGATAAACGAAATACAAGATTCTTCAAGATATCCTTAAACCTCAAAGTCGATCGCCTGACGCGAATTCACTACTTTTTTGATAAAACCAACGATCTTCTGATGCTCGGGATGATCGTTGTACGCGGCGAGATCAGCAGCCGTGTCGTGGGTGGAATGCAACACAACCTGAGCATCCACCGTGGTGGTTGCCGCCAGTTTCACTGACACTTCAACAGATTTAAGGGTATCAATCTTCCCCCTCAGGGCTTCAATCAGCGCTTTAATCTTCAAGCCGTTCTGCGCAGCAGTTGCCCCCTCAGCCTCATCTTTCAGTGTCCACCAGACGATGTGTCGAATCATGACGAATCTCCTCTGTTTACGTTTTACAGGTTCCCGTTGCCGGGGCGAGACCTTATTTTAATCGACCCGTCCTTCACCGGCAACAGAGGAGTTGCAGAAGACCGTCAACCGTTCTGACCTGCGTGCCCCTCTACATTGGCATCACTGGCATACTCGATGCCTCCGGCGATAAATTTTTCCAGGGTCTCTTCAACGGTTCCGCTAATGCCGTTCACCACCTTCACTCCTGCCGCGTTAAGGGTGTTAAA
>JBFHIO010000280.1:0-3359 GCA_041596435.1 Desulforhopalus sp.
GGTGGAAAAGACATTAATCGGCGGCTGGCACTGGTGGCAGCAGCGGCATTGACAGGGGGAGGGGCATTTAGTCAGAGAGAAATGTACTGACGAGACACTCTTCCACTTCTTGCACACTGAGATCGGCGAGGTTTTCCTTTTGCAGGACAGTCAGGCCACTGTGAGTAATACCGGTGGATTCCGGTGTGGCATGGCCGCTGAAGAGGGCAAGGCCGCTTCCGTTGAGGTCGGCGGCGATATGGGTGGGGCCGGTGTCGTTACCAACAATGAAGGCGGCACGGCGGATGAAGCCGGCGAGAAAGAAGTAATCATACCATCCTCCCTCCGGTGGAATGAGCATTATGCCCGGGAGGGTACGGCAGAGCTCAAGCTCGTCGGGACCAGGAACGGTGACCGGAGTGAGGCCGCGGTCGAGGATTTTTTTCGCCAGTTCTGCAAAGTATGGCCAGCGTTTCTGGGGGTGGGCGGCGGAGGCTCCGGGGATGAGCAGCACATAGCCCGCCTGCAATCCTTTACGGTCGAGGATATCGTCCACTTCCTCCGCCATCCAGCTTACATCGGGATGCAGGGTATGTTCCGCCTGAATGCCGGCAGCCTGCAGGGCGTCGTGGAAATGATCCAGGGCCGAGGTGCCTTTGGGGCGTTCGCGGAAGAGGGCGCAGCCCGGAGCGTTGCCGAACCACTCCCCCCTGGGAGAGAGCCAGCGGTAGTAGAACTTCGTGCGGCCGGCCTGCTGCAGATCATAGATCCGGTCAAATTTTCTGCTGTGAAAAAAACGCCGCAGCCGCCACATTGCTGCCAGAGTCCAGCGGGGCGGGCGCGAATCGCATACCACTTCATCCACCCATGGACAGCGCTCCATGATGGAGCGGAAGCGGGGCATGGTGAGTACCGTGATCTGCTCCTGCGGGTGGTGCAGGCGGATGTCGTGGATCGCCCCCTCTGCCTGGATCACGTCACCCAGGGCGCTCAGTTTAATAATCAGAAGGCTCACTCATACTCCTCGTAACTCTTCTCTTCTACCAGCTCAGAGCCGAGCAGGGTGTTGATCTGGTATTTTATCTGCGAGCGGCGGTCGTTGGTTTGATAGACGCTGCGTGCCAGTTCAATAAAGCGCTGTCCGAAGTTCTTTTCTTTTTCGCAGAGGCGGAGTTCGTCCTCAATATCCCACAAAGCCTCATTCACCTGCCGCAGTTCCCCGCGCAGGGTATCCAGTTCTGCTGATGTCGGGCACTTCTCCTTCAAGACTTTGTCGAGCATCTCGAATTCCCGCTCAATATTAACCAGTTTTTCCGGGTTGGTGATACGGTCTTTTTTGATAAGCAGGATGGAGAGCTTATCTAGCAGTTCTCCTTCTGAAACGGGGACGAGCAGGGCCATGGGAACCTCCTGAAAGTGGTACGGCGTGCGGGGCACGGCCGCGAAAATAATCTGCCGGAAAATACCATATCTCGGGCCTGGCGACAACCCGCCGCAGCATTGCTTCTGTGGAGGGGTGTAGGAGAAAGACAGAGGAATAAAAAGACTCTCACCCTGCTGATCCGACAGCAACAACTCTGTGCAGCCTGCAAACGTACTTCTTTGGTAAAGAAAAGAAGAGCTGAAAAAGTAAAGGTCCTTTGAGTTTCTGAGTGTCTGAAAATTTTGAAAAGGTATGCTATGTAACGTAAATTGGCAGTCGGGAGCATCCCTGTTCTTCCGTCCCCATTTTTCACACCTGCGCTATAATTCGCTGTTTTTCAAGTGTGGCGGAACGTGGTATATTCGTTATCTTTCGAGACAGGCTTATCCAACCTGCTTTCATGCCCATTTTCACAGGAAATATATCATGAAAAAACTGTTTCTGGTCCTGCTGCTCTGTTCCGTTTTTGCCGTGCCGGCGGGCGCAGAGACCACCCTGCGCCTTGCTCTACTGCCCATCCCCGATGCACTGCCTGTCCACGTGGCTCAGGAGCTGGGGCTTTTTGCCCGGGAAGGGCTGAAGGTAGAGGTGCTGTCGGTGGGATCTGCCGTCTCCCGTGACCAGCTGATGCAGGCGCAGCGCATTGACGGTATGGTCAACGAAATTTCTGGAGCGGCGGCCCTCAACCGCAGCCAGATAACGGCGCAGATTGTCGGGGTTGCACGTTCCCCGCTGGGGCAATCACCAGTTTTCCGTATTCTTGCCGCACCGGGCAGTGGTGTGAAAACCGCCGCAGACCTGGCCGGTATTTCTATCGGTGTCTCCCGTAATACGGTTATTGAATATATCAGCGACCGCATGCTCGGTGAGGCGGGCGTGAAAGTGCAGGATATCCGCTACGCTTCGGTTCCGGTGCTGCCAGATCGGCTCCAGCTTCTCCTTTCTGGACAGCTGCAGGCTGCCACCATGCCTGATCCCCTCGGTTTTTCAGCGATGGAATCCGGTGCGGTAGAGGTTGTCAACGATGTTGGTAATCCTCTCAGTCTCTCGGTGGTTACCTTCAGTGATACCGCCATCCGTGAGAAAAAAGCGGCGGTGGCGGGTTTTGTCCGCGCCTGGAACGAGGCCGCGGAGGCGATCAACGCCGATCCGGAACGCTGGCGGGCACTCTTTCTGAAAAAGGCGCGGGTACCGAAAAAAGTGGCACAGAGCTATCCCATTCCACCCTTCCCGGTGGGGAAATTACCGACAGAGGCGCAGTGGAATGATGTTATGCAGTGGATGCTGGACAAGGGACTGCTTAAAAGGGCGCTGCCGTATGAGAGCTCCGTCACTGCAGAATTTCAACCCGCCGTGGTAAAATGATTGAGATTGATCTCCTCACTTTCGGCTATGAGGCTGGTCATCCGGGCAGACAGCGGAGCGAATCAGTGTATCAGGACTTCTCCCTGACCATCGGCAGGGGGGAGGCGTGGAGCATTATCGGCCCTTCCGGCTGCGGCAAGAGCACGCTTTTGCTGCTGCTTGCCGGTCTGAATCGTCCACTTTCTGGACGCATTGTTATCAACGGCGAAGAGATTGTACGCCCCCGCCCCGGTACCGGTCTGGTTTTACAGGATCATGGTCTGCTTCCCTGGGCGACGGTGGCGGAGAATACCCGCCTTGGTTTGAAAATCCGCCATTTCTACGGGCCGGATGGGCGCCACAGTCCGCTGGAGATGGAAACCGATCCTGTAAAGTGCGAGGCGCGGGTGCAGTATTGGCTGGAGTGGCTTGGTATCGCCACCCTGCAGGATAAATATCCCTCGCAGCTCTCCCGGGGGCAGCGCCAGAGGGCGGCCATCGCCCGCACCCTTGTGCTGGAGCCGGACCTTCTTCTGCTTGATGAACCCTTTTCAGCGCTCGATGCCCCTATCCGCGAAGAACTGCAGCGGGTGATGGCTGGTTTTCATGAGGA
>JBFHIO010000281.1:0-3344 GCA_041596435.1 Desulforhopalus sp.
CAGACAACTCTCGCCTTTGCCGCCAATGACTTGAAAGAGACTCTGGCTGCTGACGGTATAAGCGCGGTACAGACAAAATCCGGCCAGGCGAAAACTGTGGTTTTCACCCTGCCCAACAGCGGTGCAATCGACAAGGTTCAGAAGGTTCTGGACGACGATTTCACAGATATCGACAGTAAACTCGATGTAAAAGAGGGAAGCTTTCCCCGCATCACGTTACAACTCAAACCCGATGCAGTTCAAGCACTTAAAAAAACCGCTGTAGAGCAGTCTCTGGAGATTCTGCGTAACCGTATTGACGAGTTTGGTGTTGCCGAGCCCGTTATCGTCCGCCAGGGTGAGGACGAAATCGTCATCCAGCTGCCCGGGATCAAGGATCCAAAACGGGCACGCGCGCTCATCGGTAAAACTGCTCAGCTGGAGTTCAAGCTGGTTGCCGACAGCACGGGACTCAATCTGCCAGAGATAGTCCACCAGGCCGAGGATGCGGGAGAATGGAAAGTCGGGGAGCCCATTGCAAAGCTCAACCGTGCAATTCATGCCCTGCTGCCTGAGAACACAACTCTTTATTTCGAGAATGACACGGATCACGATACCGGTCTTTCCGTACAGATTCCCATACTCCTCGAGAATCGGGTATTGATGACCGGGGACATGGTGAAAGACGCCAATGTCCGTATCGGCGGGAACTTTAATGAGCCCCTTGTCAGCCTTGACCTCACCAGCCACGGCGGAAAGGTCTTTGCTCAGGTCACCTCAGATAATGTTCATCGCCGCCTCGCCATCGTACTCGACAACGTGGTGCGCTCCGCTCCCAATATCCAGGAAAAAATCCTTGGTGGTTCTGCCCAGATCACAGGCCAGTTCACCCACGAGGAGGCTTCTGACCTTGCCATCGTTCTGCGGGTCGGTGCTCTGCCGGCACCGGTCAAAATTATTCAGGATGTGACTGTCGGTGCCAGTCTCGGAGCGGACTCCATCAGGCAGGGGCTGACCTCCGGTGTCTTCGGGACAGCCATTGTTCTCATCTTCATGCTCATCTATTACCGCCTTTCCGGGCTTCTTGCCGATATTGCTCTTTTTATCAATCTCCTTCTGCTTTTTGCCGGGCTGGCGGTGCTCAATGCCACGCTGACTCTACCAGGGATCGCTGGGATCATCCTTACCGTGGGAATGGCTGTAGACGCCAATGTGCTTATTTTTGAACGAATACGCGAAGAGTACAGCCTCGGGAAATCAGTACGGTCCTCTATTGACGGCGGCTTCGACAAAGCCCTTTCCACCATTGTCGATTCACAGGTCACGACCTTGATTACCGCACTCGCCCTCTTTCTCTTTGGGACCGGACCGATCAAGGGGTTTGCCGTTACTCTCAGTCTCGGGATTATCTTCAACCTCTTTGCAGCACTCTTCTGCAGCAGGCTGATGTTTGACACCGTTAACGCAATCCGCCCCTTCAAGAAACTCAGCTTTTTCTCGCTGGTCAGAAATATTAAAATTGACTACATGCGATTGACCAAATTCACCTACGCTGCCTCCGCCATTCTGGTCGCTCTCGGCCTGCTTTCCCTTGTGGAGATCGGGCTCGGCAAAGCCAATCTCGGAGTGGATTTTACTGGTGGTTCCATGCTGCAATACAAGGCCTCCAGCGACTTCACCATGAAGGAAGTACGAAATGCACTTTCCAGCAATGGCATGGGGGATATCAATATTCAGGAGGTTGAAAACGAACACCGCCTGATCGTCAAAATCAAGAAAGAAGAAGCAGAAGTAAGTACGGTAGATGAGCAGATCACCCAGATCCTGCAGGACAATCTGAAAGAGAGAGGTTTTGTCCTGGAGAGTCAGTCTAAAATTGGGTCCTCGGTCAGCTCAGTACTGCGCAACAAAGCCTTTGAGGCGATCATTATCTCGCTGGCCGGAGTCATTATCTATCTTGCCTTCCGTTTTGATCTTCGTTTTGGTCTGGCAGGCGCTGCGGCCACTTTTCACGATGTCCTCGTCGTGCTCGGGGTCTGCTGGATTTTTAATGTGGAGATCACCCTGCTCATCGTTACAGCGCTGCTGACCCTCGCGGGCTACTCGCTCAACGACTCTGTTGTTGTCTTCGACCGCATTCGTGAAAACATGAAGAAAGCGGGACATGGCAGTTTTAAAGATACTATCAACACCAGCATAAATGAGACCCTCAGTCGAACAATTGTAACGTCGCTGACCACGGCAATAGTGCTCATCTGCCTCTACTTCCTCGGCGGTCAGGTAATTCATGGTTTTGCCTTTGCACTCCTGACCGGTATTTTTGTGGGAACCTACTCCTCCATCTTTATCGCCAGTCCGCTGCTGACCATTAAAAAGAAAACAATCTGATGCTTAAAGTAATCGTCTTCGACTGCGATGGAGTAATACTTGACTCAAAAGAGTCAAATGTTCGCTACTATAATGACCTGCTTAACCTCTTCGGCCATCCCCCCATGGACCCGGACGAAGAGGTCTACAGCCATATGGCGACGGTGGATGGCGCCCTGGAACACATCTTTCGCAATTATCCGCAACAAAGAACGGAAATAAAAGATGCGGCCCGGGGGAAACTGCATTATTCGGACTACCTGCGCTATCTGTCGCTGGAGCCAGACCTGACTGAATTTCTCGACCTGGTGCAGAAGAAATACACACTGGCCATTTCGACCAACCGCAGTGACAGCATTTACCCCCTGCTTGAGAAATATGACCTCAGTCGCTATTTCAGCAAAGTAATGACGGTGTTGAACACAAAGCCGAAGCCTGCACCAGATGGACTGCTGGAAATTTTACAGGATTTGAGATGTTTGCCGGAAGAAGCAGTATTTCTCGGCGATTCTGAAACCGACCGACTGCAGGCAGAAGCCTGCGGTGTCAATTTAATTGCCTTCAAAAGCCCTGCCTTGAAGGCAAAATGGCACGTTTCCTCTTTTATGGAGTTGCTGCATCTTCCGCCCTTTCAAAAGGCGACCCTATAAGAGCTTTTTTCTTGAAAAAAGAGAAAAGCTTCACTCTTCGTCAGTCTGTCACTGATGCTCATGTTTTTTTTGTGAAAAGCAGGTGCCGTCCGCAGATACGACCATGTCTCACTGCAGTGAGACATGGCGGACAGAACCAGAATTGTTCCTCTCCGCTAACGTCGCCAGCTCCCTCCCCTGTCTAACAACTGCCAGTATTGTCCCCAGGCTTTATCAAACAAAGTGCTTCAAATCTCTCTGCAATCCTTTTTAAAGAGATGAAGCAGAAAATTTACGAGCCATGCCAGTACTGATTTTGCGGGTCAGGACAATATTGATATTTACAGCCGCTGCATATATCCCTCCTGC
>JBFHIO010000282.1:0-3344 GCA_041596435.1 Desulforhopalus sp.
GAGATGATATCAATTTTCACAATGCCTTCCATTGCGTACCTCTTTCTTTATTTTCGGAAAATGGAGCGTATTACTCAAAACTATTTTGAGTGTTTAGTCAAAATATGTTTCATTGGGGCTCTTGTCAATTGTTTATTGAGTGACTATTCAATAAAGAGGTGTTATGCTCTTGTATTTTCTGAGAATAATTAAGTTTTCTGAAATTTGCTGAAGAAGGAGGACGCAAAATGGCCAAAGCGCTTTTTAAAAGGGACGAGGTTATAGCTAAATCAATGTCACTGTTCTGGCACAATGGTTTTAAGGCCTCATCAATGCAGCAGATTGTGGAGACCACCGGTCTTAAGCCCGGTTCGATTTACCACTCCTTTGGCAATAAGGAGTCATTGTTTCGCGAGGTTCTCCTGAGCTACAGTGCGAAATCGATGGCAAAGATACGTGAGACAATTGACGGTGCAGGGAGTATTGACGAGGGAATTCTTGCCTTCTTTGAAAATGCGGTGGTAGAATCCACCCGGGTGGACTATTGCAGCTGCCTGCTGGTAAAAACTCAATTGGAACTGACTGCTGATGGGGAAAAGAATAATCTCCATGATTTCGCTGCAAAACAACTCAAAGAGATAGAGTCCCTTTTTCGCAGTTATCTCGAACGCGAGTATGATGAAGAGACGAGCTCTGAGAGGGCTGTGAGTATTATGCTGCATCTTTTCGGAGCTCGGGTTTATGGTTATCAGCAGGGTTCTGCGGAGCTTATTCTGAAAGGACTGCGGGTTGGGCTGCCATGGCTGCCATGGCAGTGAGGGTGTGCAGAGAGATGTTGTCATATATGTGCGATGAATAAAAAAAGGCTGACCGGAATTTCCGGTCAGCCTTTTTTGTGTCTGAGGTTGTGTTACATCTCAGACGACATTGGTCGGAGTACCGTCGAGAAATGCCTTTATATTGTCAAATTCAATCTTTGCCCGTTTGAGCATCGATTCAGCTGTGGCGTAGGCGACGTGAGGAGTGATCACCGTGTTTTTTGCCTTTACCAGTGGATAGCTGTCGGGGAGGGGCGGTTCCATATCGAAAACGTCAATGCCGGCACCGGCAATTTTGCCGGTGTTCAGGGCATCGGCCAGTGCTGTATTGTCAACGATCGGCCCGCGGGCGACGTTGATGAGTACTGCGCTCCTTTTCATTAATCCCAGTTCACGCGCACCGATCATACCTCTTGTCTCTGCTGTAACCGGTACATGTAGAGAAATGACGTCAGACTCGGTCATAACCTGATCAAGACTTTTATACTCCAGTCCGTTGTCACGTTTCGTGCGACTGAAGGCGATGACCTTCATGCCGAAGGCCTGTGCCCGTCTGGCGGTATGGCTGCCGATGGCGCCGGTGCCAATGATGCCCATGGTTTTCCCGGAGAGCTCAAATCCTTCCAATCCTGCTTTAGTGCCGCCTTTACGGGTGGCATCGTCACATGGCACGATATTACGGCAGACGGCGAGAAGGAGACCGATGGCCAGTTCTGCCGTGGCCACGGTGGCGTAGCCGGAGCAGTTGCTCACCACAATGTCGTGTTCATGGCAATAATCCACATCGACGTGGTCAAAACCGGTGAAAGCGATGGCCAGCATTTTCAGCCTGGGACAGTTCTCCAGCACGCTTCGTGGAAAGGGAACATTACCGATAACCACGATCTCCGCATCTTTGCTGCGGGCAATAAGCTCTGCTTCGTCGGTAGTTCTCTCCGCAAAGTGCTCTATGGTGACATCCTTCAGGGAACTGCCGAGGGATGCACTGATAATCTTATCAAGTTGAGCTTTCTCAACGGCAAGAGGTTCAACAACAGCAATTTTCATGGAAGACTCCTCAGTTTGAATTCAATGCTCTGGATGGTCGATGACCATGCCGATTTTTCTGTCTGGTGGAGATTTGCAATAGTCTGGTACATAATGGCAAAAAATGTACCCGGGCAAGCATAACCGTCTGGTATTTTTCACATTAACAACGCTCTCTACTAAAGCACGGATTCCGGCAATTTTCAACAATCCATCGATGGTCTTTTTCTTTCATGGAATGCCTGAAATGGGCTGGCTGCGGCCGGCAGTCGCAGCTTTTCTAGACAGCAGCGTTTCGTTGCTGGTGGCAATGAGTATAAGGACGGAGAAAAAAGAAAAACGTGTTCACGAAAAATTGGCTGAAAACGGTTTTAGAAGGAGGTTCTGGCGAAAAAATTCAGCCTGTTGCATATTTTGTCAGGCTGTCCGAACCTGAGGAAGAGTTCCGGGAGTGAACAGGTTCGCTCAGGGGTGAGTGAAAAAGTTAAGCAATTCTGTTGAACTGCTGCCTGTGAAGTAGCGTGGCAGATCCAGCCCGGTGAGCGCTGCGGTGATGGCCGACGGGGTATGGGCGACTCCCTGCAGGCGGGTGGTGAGTTGTTCAATCGGCAGCTCAGCGAAGAAGTCTCCTGAGATGCTGCAGTGCTGGATAATTCCCTGCTGGATGTCAAGGCGGGCAACAACTGCACCCCACGGAAAGCGGTGGCGCAGCTTTTCGGTGT
Organism: Desulforhopalus sp.; assembly: GCA_041596435.1. Lineage (GTDB taxonomy): Bacteria > Desulfobacterota > Desulfobulbia > Desulfobulbales > Desulfocapsaceae > Desulforhopalus. The sequence continues at coordinate 2,546 of JBFHIO010000282.1, forward strand.
AGCGTGGTGATTTTCCGTAATTCCATTCCCAGGTTCGATATTTCTTCTCGGCAAGTTGTTCGGCTGCAGCAAAATCCTCTCCGCGCAGCTCTCCCGGCGCACTGGCACAGTTTCGGATAAATACTTCCTGCAGTTCCTTCATAGTGGTGTTCTGCGGCCACACCTCACTGAGGTTGGTGACCCGGCTGCGCACGGAACTGATTCCCTTGGAAAGATATTTATCCGGTGCGCCGGTGAGAACTGCTTCAAGCATGTCCATGTTCAGGTTGATAAGCATGGTGCCGTGGTGCAGGACCCGTCTCCCCCTGCGGGTCTGTGCGGCACCTGAGATCTTTTTCCCGTCGACGGTGAGATCATTTCGACTGGAAAGCTGAGCCTTCACTCCCAGTTCTGCAAGGGCTTTGGTGATGGGGATGAGGTAGCGTTTGAAGTCAATGATGCCTTCAGCCTCGCTGTGGTGCAGGAATGAATAGTTGAGATTGCCCTCATCATGGAATACGGCACCGCCGCCGGTGATTCGCCGAACGACGTCGAGCTGATATTTTTGCACCAGCTGCTGATTAATCTCCTCAAGGGTGTTCTGGTGGCGGCCGACGATAATTGACGGACGATTGCGCCACAGCAGAAACCACCCCGGGTGGTCGGCAGGCATGGTGGAGAAGAGATGATCTTCAAGTGCGAGGTTGAACGTGGGATCGGTGGTATCAAGAAGCAGTGAATACATGACTGTTTTCTCCGTTTGATGAGAGGCTGAACAGGGTGTGCGGGGCGGGCAGGAGGCAGAATAACAGAAAGAAGA
>JBFHIO010000283.1:0-3343 GCA_041596435.1 Desulforhopalus sp.
GCAGGTGGTGGTTCTATCCTGCACTTTGACGGATCCCGCTACCGGGTCGGGCCCGAATCCGCAGGAGCAAATCCAGGGCCAGCCTGCTACCGCCGCGGAGGCCCACTGACTGTTACCGATTGCAATGTGATGCTTGGTAAAATCCAGCCACGACACTTCCCAAAGGTCTTCGGGCCAGAAGCCAACGAACCGCTCGAACGGGAAGTGGTAGAATCAGAATTTTCACAACTCGCGAAACATATTGCCGAGGCAACAGGAACCGCTCTGCAGCCACCTGAAAAGATAGCCGAAGGGTTCCTGCGTATTGCTATTGAAAACATGGCCAACGCCATCAAGCAGATCTCGGTTCAGCGCGGCTATGATGTTACCGAATATACCCTGAACTGCTTCGGCGGAGCGGGTGGACAGCATGCCTGCCTCGTCGCCGACGCACTGGGTATGAAACAGGTCTTCCTGCATCCGTTTGCAGGTGTATTATCAGCATACGGCATGGGACTCGCTGATATCAGAGCAATGCGCGAGAAGCAGGTCGAACTGCCCTTTGACTTTAATGCTGAATCCACCATTACCAAAGCCGCATCACCACTCATCGCCGAAGCAACGGCAGAAATCATCAATCAGGGCGTGAGTCATAATAACATAACAATCCTCTGCAAAGCTCACCTCCGCTACGACGGAACAGATACTGCACTTCTTGTTGATGCCGCTCATCCAGCCCGGATGAAACATGATTTTGAAATCGCCCACACCAAGCGATTTGGCTTTATTGCTGAAGGACGGGAACTGGTGATAGAAGCTATATCTGTCGAAGCTGTAGGAATCAACGAACCGCGTATCGATCCTGAAATGGATAACGTTGCAACCTCAGAACTTCCTTTGACTGACACTGTCTCCATGTACAGTGGCGGACAATGCCAGGACACACCTCTCTTTCGTCGCAACCTGATGCTTCCAGGCCATACGGTTACCGGCCCCGCGATTATCGTTGAGGATACCGGCACTGTCGTTGTAGAGAAGGGCTGGCGTGCCACTGTCAACAGCCGCCAGCATCTGCTTTTACAACGTCATGAAGCACGCAAAAAAAAGGAAGCTATCGGAACCACCGTCGACCCGGTAATGCTTGAGGTGTTCAACAATCTCTTTATGTCCATCGCAGAACAGATGGGCGCAACACTCGCCAACACCGCCTATTCAGTTAACATTAAAGAGCGTCTTGACTTTTCTTGTGCCCTCTTTGATTCAGCCGGCAATCTAGTGGCTAACGCCCCGCATGTTCCTGTGCATCTTGGTTCTATGGGAGAGTCAATTCAAACTGTTATTCGCGAAAATCTCAGAACCATGCGTCCCGGTGATGTTTTCATGTTGAACGCCCCCTACAACGGCGGCACACACCTTCCCGACGTTACAGTTGTCACACCTGTCTTTGATGAAAAGGGTGAATCCGTCCTCTTTTACGTCGGCTCACGCGGTCACCATGCAGACATTGGCGGCCGCACCCCAGGCTCATCACCTCCCGACAGTCAGCATATCGAAGAGGAGGGCGTTCTTATCGATAATTTTCTTCTTGTCCATAACGGCAAACTGCAGGATCAGGAAACCCGTAAATTGCTTGCATCTGGAAAATACCCATGCCGCAATATTGAGCAGAACATGGCAGATCTGGCGGCTCAGATTGCCGCGAACGAAACAGGAGTACGCGAACTGCGCAGGATGGTCAACCACTTCGGGCTTGATGTGGTTCATGCGTATATGCAGCATGTTCAGGACAACGCAGAGGAATCAGTACGGCGGGTTCTCGACGTATTACAGGACGGTGAATTCACCTATCCCTTGGATGGCGGCGCACACATCAGAGTAAAAATAACAGTAGATCGCACCCGACGTGAGGCACGAATAGATTTTTCCGGGACCTCCCCACAAAGCGCAGGTAATTACAACGCCCCCAAAGCCGTATGTAAGGCTGCGGTCCTCTATGTTTTCAGGACACTTGTTGAAGACAATATTCCACTCAATCAGGGTTGTTTAAAACCTTTAAAGATATGCATTCCTGAAGGTTCCATGATCAGTCCTGTCTATCCGGCAGCAGTGATCTCAGGCAATACCGAAGTGAGTCAGGCAATCACCGATGCTCTCTTTGGTGCCCTTGGCATCCTCGCTTCCTCTCAGGGAACAATGAATAACTTCGTCTATGGCAATGAAACGCACCAAAACTACGAGACAATCTGCGGCGGAACCGGTGCCGGTCCTGATCACGATGGCACGAGTGCGGTACATAGCCATATGACCAACACCAGAATGACCGACCCGGAAGTGGTTGAGTGGCGTTTCCCCGTCCGTATTGATGAATTTTCCATTCGGAGAAATTCAGGCGGCAAAGGAAAACATTCAGGCGGTGACGGCGTCGTGAGAAAAATTCGTTTTCTCGAAAAAATGACTGCAACTATTCTCTCTTCTCATCGGCAGGAAGTTCCCTATGGCCTGGCCGGTGGACAACCTGGCCAGACAGGCAGTAACAGTGTTCTCCGACATAGCGGTGAAATGGAAATACGTGCAGGAAATGATGAAGTGACAATGGCACCCGGGGACGTCTTCTGCATTGAGACCCCTGGTGGCGGAGGATTCGGAAGTTCCACAAATCAATAATTCTTTGTTTGCACATTTATATTTTTCCTGTAAGAGTATCAGCTTCAAACTGGATTCTTACAAGACAGTATGTTAAGGTTTTATCCCATTACTATAAACTCGGTTTCCTAACAGATCACTTTGACGAAAGTGCATTCTGCGGAGCGAGCCCTGAACCGCCTTGCCGATGAGGCGCCATTGTGTAAATCTTTCACGCAACAATTTCCACGGAGGCAACAATGAAAAGACCCGTACGTGTAGCAGTTACCGGTGCAGCAGGCCAGATCAGTTATTCCATTATTTTCCGTATTGCTGCAGGCGATATGCTTGGCAAAGATCAGCCGGTAATCATGCAGCTTCTTGAAATTCCACCTGCGATGGATGCTCTGAAAGGCGTTGTAATGGAGCTGAACGACTGTGCATTTCCGCTGGTAGCTGGCATTGTTGCTACTGATGATCCGAACGTTGCCTTCAAGGATACCGATTACGCGGTTCTGGTTGGCGCACGTCCACGCGGACCTGGAATGGAACGCTCTGATCTTCTCATGGCAAACGCCCAGATTTTCTCTGTACAGGGCAAGGCTTTGAATGATAACGCCAGCCGCAACGTTAAAGTACTTGTTGTGGGCAACCCGGCAAACACCAACGCTCTCATTACTTTAAAAAATGCCCCGGATCTCAATCCGCGCAATTTCACCTCGATGATGCGTCTTGACCACAA
>JBFHIO010000284.1:0-3334 GCA_041596435.1 Desulforhopalus sp.
CCTTATGGCAAATGGCGGAGGGTCTGATTCAGGTTTCCCACAATACACGACTGGAGGCCTCTGACAAGGAGTAGATTTTTCTTGCAAAAAAGAACCAATTATCGCAATTTTGCACCATGCAAAAATTTCCAGCTTCTCATCGATGGCTGCGCAGACTCTGGTTTCCCGCCCTCTGTCTCTGTGCCTGCGCTCTCTCTGCACTGCTGATGCTCTTCTTCATTGGCCGGCCGCAAGAGATTTCTCTCTCCTCGCGGAATCCGGTCTGGCAGGAGAACCCGCCACCCTTCGTTCTGGAGCAAATCGAAAACGGCAGCTGCGCCTTCTCCATCACCGGCTGGATACGCAAGCCAAAACAAAAGCTTCGCGATGCGCACAATATGGACCGTATCGACGTTCTGCTGCACAATGACATCCGCACCTTTCGCCTGCCCACCTTCATGGAGCAACGAAAAGACTTGCCTCTTCGACACAGGGCCAGATATTTCAACAGCGGCTTCCGCAGCGGAACGCTGAACTCTCTCATTACGCCAGGCAGGTACTCCATTCTCCTGCACACCCGCCACGATGGCAAAGTCCAGATTACCGAGACCCATGAAACTATTCTTCTCCCGTGAAAGTCTGACTCCGTTAAGCCTCACCTTCGCGGCGATATTCTTCGTCTGGACGGGCTGGTTCAATTATCATCTTGACCTTTCCATCGGCGACTCCGTTACCTATTTCTGTAAACAAACCGCCACCCTGCAGTTCCTCCTGGAACGCTATAACACATGGTCTTCGCGCTTTTTCATTGAGGCCCTGCTCACCCCGCTGGCCAGACACGACACTCTTTTTCTCGTGCTCAACACCCTTGTCATGGCGATAACCCCATTGCTCCTGCTGACACTCTTTACCACAAAGCAGATCCGCAATCACGCCTGGGTGGTCTTCGCCCTGATCAGTTTTTATCCCATTGTTGACATGGGGACCGCCGGCTGGCGGGCAACCATGATTAACTATTACTGGCCGCTGGCAGCGGGTCTTTTCGCCCTGCGACTGCGCACCACCCCCTTCAGCCTGCGCTGGATTCCCCTCTGTATCGCCCTGCTTTTTGCCTGCAACCACGAACAGCTCTGCTTCATTCTCTGCACCGTATTCACTGTCAACGCCGCAGTAAAACTGCACCGCAGGCAGGACGGCCCGGCCGCTGAGTGGGCCGCAGCACTGATTCCGCTGCTGCTCTGTCTCCTCAGCATGGCAGTAATACTCGCCTCACCAGGAAACACCTGCCGGCAGATGGTCAGCACCGTAGAATTCTACCCCGGCTTTCTCGATCTGCCGCTGTTCTACCGTGCCTTCCTCGGTTTTGAATCTACCTGCAGCCACTATTTTTATGCCCCGCAGCGAGTCTTCCTGGTCTTCGCCTTTCTCTTTTTGATCTGTGCTCTGCTCCGCGGGGATGAAAACCGCAGGGATATTCTCTTCCCACTGCTGGCCCTGCTCACCCAGGCCCTCTCCCAGCCGCTTCTTGGGCACACCCACCCCCAGGATCTGATCACGCCGGATACCCTCACCTCATTGAGGCTCTGGGGACAATTTTTCTTCTCCATCGTCCTCTGCCTCGGCATCACGCGGACGCTCTTTTACTCCTTCCGTGAGCAAGCGCAGGGACTGGCTGCCGCGGGAATCTTTGCCCTCGGCATGGTCACCCGCTTCATTCTGGGACTGTCGCCAAGTATTTTCGTATCATCCACGCGCACCTTTATCTTCACAGATTTCGCCTTTATTATCCTCTCCCTGATGTTGATCGCCGAACACAATCTGCTGGAAAAGAAAGGGGTGGAACGGGGAAGCTGGTTCTTCTGTCTGTTCTACATGGCAACCCGCTTCCACTGAAGACCACCTGAAGACGGAAGAACCCCCTCTTGTTATGCAACAGGAAGGGTAAGAGAATCACCTTTTTTTCGGCGGCAGCACATCGGTAGCCGAACCGTCAACAATCTCCGAAGCAAAAGCAAAGGTCTCCGCGAGAGTAGGATGGGCGTGAACGGTGACACTGATATCCCGCGCCGTTGCCCCCTTTTCGAGAGCAAGTACCGCCTCATGGATGAGCTCTCCGGCACCTGCACCGCAGATCGCCGCACCGACGATACGCCCCTCTTCATCAAAAAGCACCTTGGTCACTCCGGCTGAAGCACCCATACTCAACGCCCGGCCGCTGGCTCCCCAGGGAAATTTACCGCGGGTAACGGCAATACCCCGCTCTTTCGCCTCCTTCTCAGTCAGCCCCATCCACGCGACCTCCGGCGAAATATAGGCTACCGAGGGAATGGTTTTAGGCTGAAAGACGACGTTGTGACCAGCGATGTTCTCGGCCGCAACCTTGCCTTCGTGGGTCGCCTTGTGCGCCAGCATGGGATTACCGACCACATCCCCGACAGCGTACACTCCGGCAACGCTGGTCTCCATTTTTGTGTTAACGGTGATAAACCCACGATCATCAATGGCAACACCTATCTTCTCAAAACCCATCCCGGCAGAAGAGGGCTGGCGACCGACCGCCACCAGTACGGCATCAAACTCTGCCTGCTCCGGTGCCTTTTTACCCTCAAGGTCAACGACAATCCCCCCTGCAGCCGCCTCCATCTTCTTCATCTTCGTACTTGTGTAAATGGCGTAACGCTTCTTCAGCTTCATCGCCAGCGGGTTAACCATATCCTTGTCCGCGGGCGGGATAATCTGCCCCTGCATCTCCACAATGGTGATCTCCGAACCAAGGGCATGATAGACTTGTGCCATCTCCAGCCCGATAATACCACCACCGATGATCAGCAGTCGCTTCGGCACTTCCCGGAGTTCCAGTGCATCGGTGGAGTCCCAGATGCGCTTATCCTCTGGCAAACCGGGGATACGGAAGGGCGCCGAGCCTGTAGCAATAATCAAATTTTTCCACGCCACATCCTCCTCTCCGTCGACAGTGGTCACCCGCAGGCAGCCAGCTTCAGCGACCTCACCTCTTCCGACAAGGCGAGTAATCCCCCGCTTCTGGCAGAGAGTGGCAAGACCATCCGTAAGCTGCTTCACCACCTGTTCTTTTTTTGCCAGCAACGCCGCAATATCAAGTTCAGGGGGAGCATAACGCACACCCCACTCAGCCGCCTCTTCTGCCTCTTCTATCACCGCAGCCGCGTGCAGCAGGGTTTTTGAAGGGATGCACCCCACATTGAGGCAGGTTCCCCCGAGACGGTCCCCACCCTCCACAAGGCAGACTGAGAGCCCCAGATCGGCCGCTCGAAATGCCGCCGTATAGCCTCCCGGCCCGCCGCCAAGGACAGCCACATCATAGATTTCACTCATC
>JBFHIO010000285.1:0-3326 GCA_041596435.1 Desulforhopalus sp.
CTCATCCTCCCGTCCGCTATGAACTATATCAAGAGTCCTCGCAACTGTCTCGGCGATTTGAAGATATTTCAGTTGGCCCGCAAGAAACGCCGCCACGGCGACCTCATTGGCCGCATTGAGCACTGCGGGGAGAACTCCGCCTCCGGCGATCGCATCAAAGGCGAGCTGCAGCGCAGGAAAGACCTTGAGATCGGGTTTGTAGAACTCAAGAGAGCCACAGTCTGTAAGGCTGAGGCGCTTCATCCCCAGCTCCATTCGTTCAGGACAGGAAAGTGCGTAGGCAATCGGCAATCGCATGTCGGGAACACCAAGCTGTGCGATGATGGAGCCATCGCGAAACTCCACTGCGGAGTGAACAATGGACTGCGGATGTACAAGGACCTCAATATCTTTTGCGGCAACATCAAACAACCAGCGCGCTTCAATTACCTCAAGGCCCTTGTTCATCAGGGTGGAAGAATCGATGGAGACTTTCGGCCCCATGTTCCAGTTGGGGTGTGCCAGGGCCTGCTCAGGGGTAATATCAGCAAGTTCAGCCATACTCCTGCCCCGAAACGGCCCGCCGGATGCAGTGAGAAGAATCTTATGCAGATCCTTCCGGCGACCGGCAGCAAGCGATTGAAAGATCGCCGAGTGTTCCGAATCCACCGGCAGAAGAGCCACACCCTTTCGGCGCACAGCCTCCGTCACCAGCCGGCCGGCCATGACAAGAGTCTCTTTATTGGCAAGGGCAATATCCTTTCCAGCCTCGATTGCTGCAAGGGTGGGCAACAGGCCCGCTGCACCTACAATTGCAGAGAGGACAAGAGAGGATTCGGCATAAGTCGCCACCGTACGGTTTCCCTCGGAACCATAAAGGATGTCCCCTTTAAATTCCGGAATGAGACTGCGCAGTTCAACGGCCCGCACGTCATCAAGCACAGAAACCAGTTCCGGCTTGAATTCACGAATTTGACGGGCAAAAAGTTGCACGTTTTTTCCGGCAGCCATGGCGGCGACCTTAAAACGCTGCGGATACTGCCGGACAATATTAAGGGTGTTCACACCGATGGAACCGGTTGCGCCAAGCAGAGAGAGTGTTGTCATGGGATCACAGGAGAATCGGTAAAACAGATGAGAAGCCAGTAGAGTGCCGGAAGAGCAAAGAGCAAAGAGTCAACCCGGTCGAGAACACCGCCGTGTCCGCCAAGTATAACACCGGAATCTTTTATTCCCGTACCACGTTTAATGATGGACTCGGTGAGATCACCGAGAATTCCCAGAAGGGAGAGAACAATGGCCAGCCCTGAGAGGAACAGGACATCTGGCGTTTCAAGAAGCCAGAAGCCGAAGATGAGGGTTGCAGCAATGGCGCTGAGAACACCCCCGATGGCCCCTTCTATAGTTTTTTTAGGACTCACGGCCTGGCAGAGTTTATGACGCCCAAATTGCCTGCCACAAAAATAGGCACCAGTGTCGGAGCCAGCGGTAACAGCAGTGGCGAGCAGGATCCAGATCTCTCCTTCCGGAAGTCTGCGGGTAAGGCAGAGATGGGCAGAGAGAACCCCGACGTAGAAGATGCCAAAGAAGATACGGGTAAAACGGAGAAAGCCATCCTTTGGGATTGTACGACCGAAATGGAGAGTCTGCTCAAAAGAAAGAAGAAGAAAGCTGAGCAGAACTGCAGCCAGCAGAATTTCGGGGAGAGGCCAAATCATGGCCGCAAGAACGGGAGAGCAGATAAGCAGATCATAGAAGAACCGCTGAAAAAGAGAAATCTGGCGGTCTTCTCCCGGGGGGATGGCCATACGCACATACTCATCAGCGGCAATGACTGCAGCAGCAGCCACCACAAGGTTAAAAAGAGAGACAGAGCCATAAAGCAAAATCAATAACCAGAAGGCAGCGAGCAGAATTCCGGGGATGATGCGTTTCATCGTGACTGGCACCTCAGTTGTTCGCTGGTGCGCCCGAAGCGACGTTCGCGGCGTTGATAATCAACCAGCGTTTTAAGAAAAATCGTGCGCCTGAAATCCGGCCACATAACATCGGTAAAACAGATCTCAGCGTAGGAAAGCTGCCAGAGAAGAAAATTGGAAAGACGTGCCTCGCCTCCCGTGCGGATCATCAAATCAGGATCAGGGATTCCCCCGGTATCCAGGAGAGAGGAGAAGTACTCCTCATCAATATCCTCAACCTGTAACTGGCCAGCAAGACAGCCATTCGCGGTCCTGCGAATGGCCCGCACTATCTCATCGCGGCCGCCATAACTGAGCGCAAGGGTTAGAGTGAGGGCCGAGTTGTTTTTCGTCTGTTCAATAGTTTCTTCCAGCGTCTTCCGCACTGAATCCGGAAGGCGACTGCGATCACCTATCGAGCAGAGTCGGACGTTATTCTGCAACATCTTACGCAGTTCGGACTGAAGGTATTTTTGCAGAATGGACATCAAGCCGCTGACCTCTTCACGGGGGCGGCGCCAGTTCTCAGATGAAAAAGCATAGAGGGTCAAATATTCAATACCAACTTCTCGGCAGGTCTCAACAATATCCCGCACGGATTCTGCACCAGCTCGATGACCGAAAAGACGGGGCTTCATTTGTTGTCTGGCCCATCGCCCGTTTCCATCCATGATCATCGCAACATGGCGGGGAAGGTGAGTAAGATCAAGAGAGTCGGGAATATTGTCCATGAATTAGAAACAGAAGACCGCGCTCGAAGACGTCAGACTTCCATGACCTCCTTTTCTTTACTGGCACTGGCTTCATCTATCTGCTTGATATGCATGACAGTGGCGGCCTGAGCATCATCCTGTAATTTGAACAAATCGTCTTCCGAAATTTCTTTATCTTTCTTTTGTTTTTTGAGAGTCTCAATCGCATCACGACGAACGTTGCGAACAGCCACGCGGAACTCTTCGGCAATTTTCTTCACCTGCTTGACAAGGTCTTTACGGCGATCTTCAGTGAGTTGCGGAATATTGAGGCGGATAATCTTGCCATCATTGGCGGGGTTAAGGCCGATATCAGATTTGAGGATAGCCTTTTCGATGGCCGGCAGCATCTGAGGATCCCAGGGCTGAATGACAATCATACGGCTTTCTGGAATGGTCATCGTTCCCACCTGATTAAGCGGCATACTGCCACCATAGGCGTCTACAGTGATATCATCAAGGATACTGATGCTGGCCCGCCCTGTACGAATTCTGGAGAGATCAACCTTGAAAGCCTCTATACTTTTACTCATTCTATCTGACATTTCTTCAATCACATCACTCATAGTTCGCTCCTAATATTTGAAAAACAACAGATTCAGGCATGAATTACAGTACCGACCTTCTCTCCCATTGC
>JBFHIO010000286.1:0-3324 GCA_041596435.1 Desulforhopalus sp.
ATTGCAGAGACGTCTGTTGTGAGATGAGACACCTGTTGTGCTGAAGACGCCCAAATGAGAGGCGTCTGTCCCATTGCCTTTGAATTCGCCAATACAAAATGTAATTGGTAAAATTCTCAAAAAGTTATGGGTAAAGACAAAGATAAAAAGGGAGAAAGGAGGCAGGAAAAAAGCAGGGCAACACAACCTGATGACATCCGTTGTGGGATGAGACTGTCTCAAAGTTTTCTTGTGAAAAACGGAACAGCGAAAAGATTTTTTTTGCCAACGAAAGAATACTCTAAACATGCGAAAAAGGGCTTTTTATATAAAAACGTAACTTCTCAAAGAAACTATGGAAAAAGACAAAAAATTTCACCGCGAAGAACGCGAAGAGTAAAGATATAACAACAGCAATTCTCTGTTTAGTTTAAAAAATCTTTTTCTCAAAGTTTTTTGTTTTTTTTCGCGTGTTTCGTTGGCCATCCCGTCTTTGTCTTTCCGTTTTTTGCCTTTCCCCGCCTTCTTTCTCCCTTCTCCTGTCTCCCCTTTTCTATTCTATCTCTTTTCGTTAACCATGAAGTAAAGCACCGGTACTGCCATACGGCTGATCAGCAGTGAAGCGATTTCTCCAAACATCAGGGATATGGCAAGCCCCTGGAAGATCGGGTCAGCGAGAATCACTGAAGCTCCCACCACGACCGCAAGTGCTGTCAGCAGCATTGGTCGAAAACGAATAGCTCCGGCATCTACCACTGCCCTCGCGAGAGGGTAGCCCTCAGCCACCCGCAGTTCGATGAAATCCACGAGAATAATCGAGTTTCGCACGACGATCCCCGCCCCGGCCATGAAGCCGATCATCGAGGTCGCGGTGAAAAATGCACCCAGAGCCCAGTGCGCGGGCAGGATTCCGATCAGCGAGAAGGGAATCGCCGCCATTACCACCAGCGGGGTGATATAGCTCTTGAACCAGCCTGCCATCAGGGCATAGATGAGAAGCATTACCACCGCGAAAGCGATACCAAGGTCGCGGAAGACCTCAAGGGTTATATGCCACTCACCGTCCCATTTAATCGCTGGTTGTATCTGGGTTTCCGGCTGATGCAGATTCCACAGCTTGATTCCGCTCTCGCCGCTGCCGCCGAAGTCCTTCGTCTGCAGCTTCTGCAGCTCCCGGTTCATGGCAAAGATGGCATACACCGGGCTCTCCACACTGCCCGCCACATCACCGGTGACATAGATCAGCGGTTTGAGATTCTTGCGATAGAGGGGTTGCGCTATGGGGACACTGGTTACCTTCACCAGCTCCCGCAGGGAAACCAGCGCCGCAGTGGGATTGTTTTGCGGTCGCAGGGAGATATTAAGCAGGGAGTCCACCCGTGCGCGCAGGGCGTCGGGCAGTTCCAATACCATGTTGACATCCTCTTTTTCACCGGGGAGATGGAAGAGGTCGAAACTGATGCCCTGTACGGAGAGCGCCAGCGTCTGCACAATCTGCTCTTCGCTGATGCCGCTGCGGGCAGCCTTCTCTGCATCCACCGTCAGCACTTCACGCAGACGGGGGGTCTGCTGGATCCAGTCCACATCAACCACCCCTTCCGTATTCTGAAAAATATCCTTCACCTTCGCTGCGAGTTTACGGCGGTCGGCGGCGTCCGGCCCGTAGATTTCCGCAACCAGTGTCTGCATTACCGGCGGGCCGGGTGGTACCTCAGCGACGGCAATGGTTGCACCATATTTCTGGGCAATCTTCGTTAGATTCGGGCGTACCCGCCGGGCGATGTCATGGCTCTGCAGCGAGCGCTCTCCCTTCGGTGGCAGATGAACCTCAATGTCGGCCATTGTCGGGCCCTGACGCATGAAGTAGTGGCGCACGAGGCCATTAAAGTTATAGGGCGCGGCGGTGCCGATATAAAGCTGGCAGCTGGTCACCACCGGATCGCGGCGCACCTCTTCTGCCATCTCCATCGTCGCCCGGGCTGTCTGCTCAAGGGTGGAGCCTTCCGGCATGTCAATCACCACCTGAAACTCGCTCTTGTTGTCAAAGGGGAGCATCTTCACCTTCACCGTTCCCATCAGCACCATGGCACAGGCGCCGAGCAACAGGGCAATGATGATGACAAAGAAGGAAATCTGCCAGTGTGCGTGGGCCAGCAGCGGCTCCATCAGCCAGTGGTAGAAGCGGGTGAACCAGTCGGTGGGGACTGCGTCATGATCAGTGGCATTGCCGGGTTTTCCCCGGTGCCTTTTGATGAGACGGATTGCCGCCCACGGAGTGATGGTGAAAGCGATGATCAGCGAGAAGAGCATGGCAGCGGAGGAGCCGATGGGAATAGGCCGCATGTAGGGCCCCATCAACCCGCCGACAAAGGCCATTGGCAGGATGGCGGCGATGACTGCCCAGGTGGCGAGGATAGTGGGATTCCCCACCTCCGCCACGGCCTCCACCACGAGCTCGGCGGTGGTGCGTGTTTCACTGCCCGGCAACCGGTAGTGGCGGACGATGTTCTCTACCACCACAATGGCGTCATCGACGAGAATCCCGATGGAGAAGATCAGTGCAAAGAGAGTTATGCGGTTGAGGGTATAGCCGTAGAGGTAGAAGATGAGCAGGGTGAGTGCCAGGGTGGTGGGGACAGCAAGGAGGATGACCAGCGATTCCCGCCAGCCGAGGAAAATGAGAATCAGTATGGCCACACCGAAGACGGCAATGCCCATGTGCAAGAGCAGCTCGTTGGATTTCTCTGCCGCTGTTTCCCCGTAGTCCCGTGTAACCTCAATCTGTACGTCGTCCGGCAGGAGCAGGCTGCGCAGTGTATCTACGCGGGCGAGTATCTCGCGGGTGACGGAGACCGCGTTGGCCCCCGGACGTTTGGCGATGGAGAGGGTGACCGCTGCCTGCGGACCGCTGCCGTCTTTATCCAGGTGAAGAACGTAGTTGCGTGGTGTGGCTGGCCCGTCAACCACCTCGGCCACATCGCCGAGATACACCGGTCGGCCCTTGTCTACGCCGACGACGATTGCTTTTACATCGGCCACGCTCTGCAGAAAGGTCCCGGTTTGGAGCTGCACTTCTTTATTAAGGGATGTCAACTCGCCGGTCAGGGACTGACGGTTGGCCGCCTGGATAACGGGAATGAGCTGTGTGGCGTCAATCCCGCGGGCGGCAAGGTGCAGCGGGTCGAAGTGGATGGTGAGCTGACGGCGGTCTCCGCCGATGATCTTCGTCTCCGCCACGTTGGTGATGTTCTTGATCTCATCGTCGAGCTGGGCGGCAATACGGCGCAGGGTGTAAGGATCACTGTGGCTGCTGTGCAGCGTGAGGGCGAGGATGGGGACATCATC
>JBFHIO010000287.1:0-3324 GCA_041596435.1 Desulforhopalus sp.
AAGAAGGGGCTGTCCCGCCCACTTCTTAAGCTGAGCAATTTCCTGCGGCCAGATATTCGGGTCCACCGTCTCAAGCACCAGTGGAATACCGTCAAAACGGCTGTCAGCCATCAGCCAGCGGAAACACTCCGAACCAATATTCCCCTTGCCAATACTGTCGTGGCGATCCACATGGCTGTCGAGGGTAGACTTTGCATCATTGAGATGCATCCCTCTGAGATATTTAAAACCAATGACACTCTCAAACTCGGCAAAACTTCTCGTGCAGGCCTTCGCACTGCTCAGATCATACCCTGCGGCAAAGAAGTGGCAGGTATCAATACACACCCCCACCCTCTCTTTATCTTTTACGCCGTCAATAATGGCGGCAATCTCTTCCAGACGCCAGCCGAGGTTAGTCCCCTGTCCTGCGGTATTCTCTATCACCGTACACACCTCCGGCACCTCTTGATGGGCCAGATTGATAGACTCGGCAATGCGGGCGAGACACACATCTTTCTCAATTTTCTTCAGGTGGCTGCCAGGATGAAAGTTAAGCAGATGCAGGCCAAGCTGATGACAGCGCAGCATCTCATCGTTAAAGGCCTCGCGAGACTTCATCAGCAGCTCCTCCTCGGGGTGGCCAAGATTGATCAGATAAGAATCGTGCGGCAGAATTTGTGCCGGAGTAAATCCATACTGTTCACAGGCCGCCTTAAAATCAACAATATCCTTCTCCGTCAACGGCTTTGCTTTCCATTGACGCTGATTTTTTGTAAAGAATGCAAAAGCTGTTGCGCCAATAGCGGCGGCATTAACAGGGGCATTGCCCACTCCGCCAGCGGCGGAAACGTGGGCTCCAATATATTTCATACTTCATTCTCCATTATATTCTGCAATTCATTTTTATACTGCTTCCCACAACAACACCGCCTCCAGATCAAAAATATCCGCACGGCGGGGCTTGATGGCAAAAACCTCTGTCGTATACTTTTCGACGGCATATTCTTCACTGAGGTCAGTTACCTTTTCCTCAATCTCGGTGGCCATCAGGTCAATGTCCTCCCTCAGGCGGACCACCTCGTCCTCGGCCCGTTTTACGTCACCGCGCTCCCGTGAAACCCGCCCCACTCCACGCACACCGGTGGCTGCCCGGCGAATATTAGTGGCAGAAAAAGCCCTGCGACCAAAGAATGCACCAAGGACCGCAGTGCCAAAGGAGATGAGAGTGTCAGCAGTCTTTGTCTGTACATCCTGCCTTTCCTTCTCCACCTTTACCAAAGCCTTCTCCAGCCGCGCCTCCAGCCGTTTCTGTTTCACTTCGAACCGCTGGCGCAGTTTTTCCACCGCCTGCTCCCTGCGGTCGCGCAGACAATCCCCCACCCGTACCATAAAATCAGCCTCAGTTTCTCCAGGAGTTGATTCCAGCTGCAAATCCTTCACCCGAAACAGCTCCAGCCTCCGGTTTTGATACAGCCAGTCGGCATACTCCTTCTCCAGCGAGCGCAGACTCGACAGCGCACTCAATGCCCCCGGCAGCGGATAGTATTTCGCCCCTTCCGGCGCACTCATCGCCCAGTCATCCGGAGACGAAACCTCTTCCAGCAGGTCCCAGTCGGGGCGACTCCACTGCCTGTCAAGATAAAGGCGGCGATTCCATGACTCCACAATATCAATATTACGACGCGCGTCATAATACCGCACCGAGGCGATGAAACCGAGCCACGGATCAAAATCCGGAGCCTCAACAGGAGAGGCAAGATGGTAGCGCTGCGCCATTTTTCTTTCCAATACCGGAGCCATGCCCGCACTCCCTACATCACGGGATGCAGCCATTGGCGGGCGTATTTCACTCTGTGAAATACTTTCCGTAACTGGCCGATTTTCCATCAATCGTCTGATATCATTCTTACTCATCGGTCCTTTCAGATAACTCATCACCCAGCGTGTTTCAAAGAGCACCGGTTCTTCAAGGTAAACGGAGTTGAGCAAAAACTGCCGGCCCTTCATACTGCCCAGCATCCGCCGCACCTCAGCCGTCTTCACGTTGCCGTCGCTGGCCCCGACAATTCCCTCAACCACACGGTCCTGATCCTGCCGGGTCTGCAGACGGCCAACAAACCACGAACCTATATTGGCCAGACCGCGATAGTCAAGATCCACCGGATTCTGCGTTGCCAGCACCACTCCAACACCGAAAGCACGCGCCTGTTTGAGCAGCATCATCATCGGCTTTTTCGACGGCGGATTGGCAGTAGGCGGAAAATAGCCGAAGATCTCATCCATATAGAGCAGCGCCTTCAGAGATGAGGCTCCCTGCTGGCGACGCATCCAGCCAATGAAGGCGTTCAACAGCATGGTGACGAAAAACATCCGTTCGTCATCGGTGAGATGGGATATGGAAAAGATAACGGTACGCGGCCGACCATCGCTACTGTAGAGCAAACGCTGGATATCAAGGGGCTCGCCCTGCATCCAGGCAGCAAAGCCCGGACTGGCGAGGATATTGTTCAGCGTAACGGCCAGCTTCATGCGCTCGGACTGCGAATAAAAACTTTCCAGCGGGAAGACACCCACCTTGTCAAACGGCGGGCTGACGATATCTCCGATGAGCCGTTCCATATTCGGTGATTCGCCACGCCGCCAGTGGTGAAGAAGCAGGGAACTGAGCAGAATGTGCTCGCGGTTCTGCAGCGGATCGCCCTTGACGCCAATAAGAGCCAGCAGACTGGTGACGGTGGCGCTGACCATACTGTTCAAGGTGTCGGCGTCGTCCATCACATCCTGCGAAGGAGCCTCAAAGCTGGAAAGAACCGACACCGGCAGCCCCGCAGAGCTTCCCGGAGTATAGATGGCAACCTCCGTGCGCCTGCGCAGTTCGCCGATACGGCTCAGATCCTCTCCCCACTCGGCAAGTCCTTCACGCCACTGTGTAGCGGTACGCTCGGCAAAAGCCTCCACTGAAAGTTCCCTGCGGGCGGCCTCAGTCGGATCAACCCAGGGTTGAAAATCCTCTGCCCGACACTCGGGGAAGGTGAGCATCAGGTTCCCCATATCACCCTTCGGGTCGATGATAATAGAGGGAACCCCGTCCATGCTCACCTCTTCAATCAAATCAATGCCAAGACCAGTCTTACCTGAACCGGTCATGCCGATAATGATTCCGTGGGTAGTGAGATTTTTATTTTTATAGAGAAAGGGGGCTTCGCCGGCGGGGACACCGTCCATATCAAGTTCACGACCGAGATAGAGCAGGCCCATCTTTTCGTATGTTCTGGTAATAGTCATTTTATCCCTGTTTTGAAGGAGGTGCCGAAAGAGGTTTCTTCAAGAAAAGATGACTAT
>JBFHIO010000288.1:0-3319 GCA_041596435.1 Desulforhopalus sp.
CAGCCAGAACAGTCAGACAGACTTCATGGCCAAGTCTGGTGGGTTCTTTCGTAAGATCACGATTGTAGAGTTTGGGGTGTTTTCTCCCCATTTTGATTAACTTCACATCAGAAAAACAGAGCCCGACACTGTCAATACGCACCAGCATCTGGTCTGCCGCCGGCTGAGACACGGGAAACTGTTCCGGCTTCCCATCTTTTCCTATATTTTCTTGACCTGCACCGTACATATTCCAGGCCAGGGTTTTCTCAGGCATGGGCTGGTCGGCAGCAGCGTATTGGCTATATTTTGATGTCATGGTTATCTCCTTGTTAAAAGTTAGTACCCTGGCAATTCATCCAAAGTCCTGTCTTTCAGGAATGGATTGACTGCTGGTACCTGCGCTCCCTCAACGGGGGCTGAACTCAGTCCGACATATCTTCGCGCCTGCCGGAACTCCAGTTGTTACAACAGATCTTCGTTTGTTTTATACAATTCCATAATTTCTTCTGAAGTTCCCAGTTGCAGCGCCTTATTTGCTTTCTCCTGCAATTTGGAATAGCTCACTGCACGAATAATATTTTTCACCGCCCCCACATTGGCGGGGCTGACGGACAGCTCATCCACACCCAGCCCGACCAGCAGTGAAGCGAGGCTGGGAATCGCAGCCGCGTTCCCGCACACTCCAACCCACTTGCCATAAGACTGTGCGGCCTTTACCGTCATCTCAATCATCTTCACCAGGGCAGGATGGTAGCTGTCAGCATCAGAAGAGAGTTCAGGATGCAGGCGGTCTATGGCCAGCGTGTACTGCGTCAGGTCATTTGAACCAATGGAAAAGAAATCCACTTCTTTCGCCAGATGGTCCGCAATCATCACTGCGGAGGGAAGCTCGATCATAATTCCCAGCGGCAACCGGGGAGCGTTCAGCTGCAGGCGAATACTCTCAGCAAGATCCCGCGCTTTTCTCCACTCCGACATTTTCCCGATCATCGGAAACATAATGTGCAGGCCGGTCGATCCGGCTGTCTCTTTCTGCCAGATCGCTGCCTGGTAAATGGCTTCCAGCTGACGTTTGAAGATGTCTTCATGTTTAAACGACAGGCGGATTCCCCTCATCCCGAGGAAAGGGTTATCTTCTTTAGGGATATGCAGCCAGGACACAGCCTTGTCTCCGCCAATATCCAGCGTACGCACGATCAGCTGACGACTGCCAAGTTCTTTGATAATGGCTTTTAAGGCATCACATTGCTGTTCTATGGGGGGTTCTGTTTCTGAAGACTCAAAGAGGAACTCGGTTCGGAGCAGCCCCACACCCTCACCACCATTTTCTAAAACAAGTTTTGCGTCTTCCGCTGAGGCTATATTGCAGACAACATCGATATGACGACCATCCAGCGTTTCAGCGGATTTATGTTTCTGCTCATCTTCTCCTTTGCGGATTTGTTCCCACTGTGCAATCCATTTCATTCCATTTTTCTGTGTTGCTTCATCCGGACCGACATAAACGGAAGAGGCCTGCGGATCGACAATCACCAGTTCACTGTCCTCAATGTCCTTCAGCGCCCCATCACCCAGGCCAACGACTGCAGGCAGTCCCAGAGCTCTGGCAAGAATCGCCATATGACTGTTGGGACCACCAAGTTCCGTGCAGATGGCACGAACCTTCAGTCCCTGCAATCCAGCGGTTTGTGAAGGGGTAAGATCTTTTGCCATCAAGACGAAATCAGTCTGCGGATATTCGACTGCTGAAACAGCCTCCACAATTAAAGCCAATACCCGATCACGGACATCAATGAGATCGGCAATCCTCGCCCTCAGACGCTCATTGTCGACTTTCTTCAGCGACTCAACCTGCTTTTCAATTGCCTGATGAAAAGCCCAGGCAGCGGTCTTGCCATTGACGATGAATTTCTCACTGTCGGTGAGCACCAGTTCATCCTGCAGCAACTGCTTTTGAGCATGCAAAATGGCGGCTTCATTTGGAGCCCGGCTTTGCAGCCTGGCTTTCAGTTTATCGAGTTGACCCGCGGCCTCGGTCAAGGCCTCACTGAAACGTCTGGCTTCCGCCCCGGGGTCTTGTGCGTTCTCCTCGAATTTCATTTTTCTTGCATGCAGGCGAAATGCCGGTGCCATGGTAATACCAGGTGATGCTGCGGAGCCACGCAGCGTCAAACGACACTGAACATCGGGCAGAGCGGATAAAACGCTCAGAGGATTATAGGAGGCATTAGCCTGCTCCTCCTCATTGTCCAGCCCATGGTTAATCATTTCAGCCAGCGCCTGTACTGCCTGTTCCGCCTCAGGTCCCTGAGCCGAAATCGTGAGGACATCTCCAAGAGTTGCGCCCATGGTCAAAAGGGTTGCCATGGATTTGGGATTTGCCGTCTTTTTATCGTTTCGAATGCGGATATCTGTTCCTGAAAAGGTGGCGGCGCGCTCTGAAATCAAACTGGCCGGGCGGGCATGCATCCCCTCTGTATCAACAACCGTTGCTTCTGCTGTAATGGCATAATCTTCCAGCTGTTCAGGTACACCCTGCTTTTCCGCGTTCAGTGCATCCAGAATATCGCTTTTATTAGTTGTGGTGGCCAGCTGGCCGGCTGTGGTCTCATCCATAACCACAGTGGTCAAACGCTCAAGAAGCTTCAAATGATCTTTGCCTCTTGCTGCAATACCAACAATCAAACGAGCCACATCTCCCTTGTCGTTCCATACGACACCCTCAGGTGCCTGCACAATAAAAACACCGGTTTTGATCACCTGATCTTTTGCTTCATTCACACCGTGCGGAATTGCTACGCCATTAATGAGATAGGTGCTGACTTTTTCTTCACGCCCGGTGAGTGCATCAAGGTAATTTCCACTGACGAGCCCCAGGGAGGACAGGTTCTCAGAAATCAGTCCAAGAACCTCCGCCTTATTCGCCACTTCAGCATTCAATAAAATTTGTTCAGGACTGACCGTCAGAGTATCTTCCGCAGCTGCATTGCTCTCCTGCGACGCAGATGCCTTGACGACCTTCTCAACGACTTCGGGTTTCTCAGTGATTTCAGAGTTATCTTGACCACCGAATAATTTTTTAAAAAAAGACATAAGAATCTCCTTTTGAAGCTGAGTCGATCTTCGAACAGGTCTTCCACCTGCATCCTAAAACATGCTGCATCGTCAATTGCGGGAAGAAAATCATAAAAAATCAGATGATTTTTCATGCTTCCGGCAGATCTGACTGGTATTGGGGTGCCTGCCCAAAAACGTGGAATCCGGGTCGAGTTCAAAGCACACAGGATACCCGCTTCTGGACAGACACTTCATCAAAGCCCTATACCAGCTTGGCAAC
>JBFHIO010000289.1:0-3312 GCA_041596435.1 Desulforhopalus sp.
CCTGTAGAGGAACAACTGTTCCTGGTTTTCCATGCGGGGTGAGGACATAACTGCAGGTCTCGGGTTCGGAAACCCTCTCGAGCCATCGTATCGCCCCATCTCCTGATTTTCCCGCACTCTCTGGAGAAACGTTGCTGATGGTTGTTGTCGGATCAATATTTTCCTTCAGAATCAGAGTCACAGGCTGTGTATTCTGCGGAACTATGGTGATACGCACCGGCAATGATCCCTCCGGCAATGACCATGCAGGTGCCATCCGGTTGATTTCTGGTTTTTTAGAGGTGGAACTGAGGGTAAATTTAAAGAGTAAAAGAAGGAGCAGAACAAGGATGGCAAGGAGTGCTGCGAAAAACAGTTTTTTGCGTTGATTACGTACAGAAGTTGTCACTGTCTTTAGAGCAATCTTCTCTTTTGTCTCTTCGACGGGCAGTTCTGGCGAGGGATCTGAAACGGGGCTCTCTTTCGGGGCAGGGTCCTCCTCCGGCAGCAACAGTTTTTCCAGGGGAACACCGAGTGTTTCGGCAAGTTTTATGCAGTTTTCACGCTTAATCGAAGGATAGCGGCCATTTTCCCATCGGGAGATGGTATCCGTGGTCACCGAGACTGCAGTGGCGACATAGAGCTGGGTAAGGCCCTGCTGCTCACGCAGTTTTTTGATGGTTGGGCCATCAATCTTTACCATCGCCATGGGACTGAAGATCTGAGAATTCTCCTCACTCATATGAACAGCCCTGGATTATGCCCACTCAAAACGGACGGTATTGCCAATGGGTTCGACTTTCGAAACCCGAACCTTAACCGTATCACCAGGATGCACACCTCCAATCGACGGCAGGTCCAAATCCATCATAATACTGGTAAGCAACAGATGAGAACGCTTGGGACCAGCCTGGATGACAAGGGCATCCAGATTTTCACCAACACGTTCGGACAGCCAGCGAAGCAGCCAGAAGCGCTGCCTCTGCAGGCGGACGTTATTGGCGGCACTGAGAGTTCGAGCAAGAACGGAGGTAAAGTCACGGCACATCTCTTCGGTGAAGCAGGGCTCCCGATGGCGGACAATACTGTTGAGCTGATGCTGCATAACGAGGTCAAGCAGACGACGGATTGGAGATGTTACGGTAGAATATTGATTAACACCGAGGCCCGAGTGAGGTTTCGGGGAGGTGGAAAGCTCGCCACGGGGAAGCTGGCGCCGCTGAAGAGTGTTTTGGTAGAGATCATCATCTTCGCCATGAACAATACGATTCTTCAGTGGAGGCTGGGAACGATAAAGCCCGGGAACCATTCGGTCTGCCACATATTTGGCAGCCTCTGTGTTGGCGAGAATCATCATCTCGGCAACAATGGTACGTGCCGGGGTGTCGCTTCGGGCGAGGCTGACATGTACCCTTGACTGGTAATCGACGTGGATATTGACATCCGGGAAGGGCAACAGCAGTGCGCCGGATTCCAGTCTGCGTTTGCGGAGTTTGCGACGCAACATCTCAAGGATTTTGATTTCCTCGTCGCTTTCCAGCATCTGGTCAACCTGATCGTAGGTAAGACGCCTTGCCACTTTGATGATTGAGGGAAAAATACGGACTCGAAGAACCTCGCCTTCCGGACTGAGGAGAATCATAAAACTGAAGGCTGCACGCACTTCATCCTGGATTAACGAGCAGATTCCCTGCGAGAGGTGACGGGGCAGCATCGGTATTTGCCGCTCCGGGAAATAAATGGAGGTCCCGCGACGCATGGCCTCAAGAAAAAGCGGATCGCCGGGTCTGACATAATGAGCTACATCGGAGATATGGACACCGACGAGAAAATCGTTTCCTTTTTTCTCCACGGTGAGAGCGTCATCAAAATCAAGGGTCGTCGGACCGTCAATGGTCATCGGCTTGAGATCTGTAAGATTGCGACGGGCCTCATCGTCATAAAGATGGTCCGTACTGCTCTGCAGCAGCATCTCGGCCTGCTGACGGGCGGGGACGGAAAAGGTATCGGGGAGCTCGGCCTGCAGAAGAGGAATATTTTCATCTTCTGACCAGAAGCCACACTTCACCAGCAGGTGGAAGGGGGCATGCTCACCGTGCATTCCTGCTTCTTTCAGCAGACGTCGCGCAGTTTCCGCATTGCTGCTGTTTTTGCCGAAGAGATAGTAATCACGTAGAATCTTGAGTACATCCCCTTCAAAACTGCTGCACTTGCCTACCTTGATTTTTCCGGCATCCACATCTTTGAGAACACCGCATCCTTCAGCAATCAGCCTTTCTTTCTGAGCCTCTTTTTGAGCTTGTATTCTAAGTTGTTCCACCTTTTCAACACTGTTGGCAAGAATTTTTCCCTCTTTGAATTTAAAAAAGAATTTGTCAACAAAAACGCAGCGCAACAGGGCGGAAACTGTATTGTCAGAGGCATCTTCACCGAAGGTCAGCTCGGCAAGAAAAGAGGGACTGAAGACATTGGTATTTTCCTCAGTTGTCAGTTCCCAGATTCCTTCCAGATCAACCTGATCCATGAGGGTAAAGCGTTCCTGAGTTATTTCCATCAACTGATGGGTAATGTCGTCACGATTACTGTTCACCTGCATGGTGGCGGTAGAACAGTGCACTACCCGGGAGGTCGGTAAATTTACTTCCCGGCCGTTCTGGGTGAGCAATCGTAACCGCTTCGGTTGACTTTCGGTAACTAGGGCACATATAAATTTGCCGTTATCGAGATATTCTATGAGTTTTCCTGCGACAATCATTGGGAGTGCATTACCTTTTCACTTTGAGATCAGTCCTTGCAATAGCAGGAAAAAGAGAGTGTAATAGAGCCGTTTCATATAAACGAATCAATATAGCGCAGAAACTGCGCTTTTGTCCATTACCAAATATTTATAATCCAGTGCTATGGAAATTAAACAAACAGTATCTCCCGCGGGCCCGGTTCATTCGGGAATGACAGCCATTGTTGGACCGCCGAATGCAGGCAAGTCAACATTGATGAATGCGTTTCTTCGACAGAAAATATCTATCGTCAGCCCAAAACCGCAAACGACACGAAACCGTATTGCCGGAATTGTGAATGGCGATGACTATCAGGTCGTTTTTCTCGACACCCCGGGGCTGCATCAGGCCCGGGAGGCGTTAAATATCGGAATGGTGCGGATTGCTCTGGAGAGTCTTTCTGATGTGGATCTGGTGCTTTTCCTGATGGACGTCTCTTTGCCAAGTCCCGAAAAAGTACAGGCAGCAAGGGAAAAAGAGATGTCTGGCTGGCTGGCAGAGGTGAAGAGCCCGGCCATACTGGTTCTGAACAAGGTTGATCTTATTGCCCGAGAAA
>JBFHIO010000290.1:0-3308 GCA_041596435.1 Desulforhopalus sp.
AATGAGTCATGGCCTGGCCCATGCGCATAGAAAAGAGATTGTTCATTCTGACTTTAAACCAGGGAATGTATTTCTTACGAATACCAACGGAATAAAGATTTTCGATTTTGGTATCGCCAGAGCTGCTCAGTCCGTAGAAGGTCTCGTTCTCAAGGGTGAAAAAA
This sequence comes from Desulforhopalus sp., assembly GCA_041596435.1. Classification (GTDB taxonomy): domain Bacteria; phylum Desulfobacterota; class Desulfobulbia; order Desulfobulbales; family Desulfocapsaceae; genus Desulforhopalus. Next base: position 165 of record JBFHIO010000290.1, read on the forward strand.
CGCTCTTTGACGCCGCGACACTTGGAGCACTCACTCCGGCCTACGCGAGTCCCGAAATGTTTCGTGGAGAAAGCCCAGACCCGCGAGATGACATCTACGCCCTCTCGTGTATAGCGTATGAACTGTTTTACGGCCATCATCCCTTCGAAAAAAAACGCAGTGACAATCTGAGCAAAGACAATCTCCAACAACTCAAAAGGCTCAAACCGCTCAACAGAAGACAGTGGAAAGGTTTGCTACAAGGCTTGTCTCTTGACAGGGCTACTCGTATTTCTTCAGCAGATCAACTTCTTGAACTGTTACAGCCTCGAAAGAACAGGTTGCCGATTTTCATTGGAGCCGCAGGAATAGGCCTGAGCCTAACGGGATACTTTGGCGTGCCTGCACTGAACGATTGGCGTTTTGAGGGTAAGGTCGCAACAGCTATAGAATCCGGTGATGATCAGCAGATTGCAAACTCACTTCCGTACCTGGACAAACTGCGAAACGATCGGCTTCTTGTTGTAAAAGATAAGTTCAAAGAAGATCTACTCGCCTATTTTATACGAAGAGTCCGATATTTCTTCGAACCAGAGAGACAAAAATATGATTTCCCTCAGGCTGAAAAGTATCTGGAACAGGCTGACTACTGGTTTGACAAGGACAACTATGTCCCTTTAAAAGACTTTGTGACCACAATAGAATCTGAAAGAGATAAACTCCTCAGCAAGTTGGATAGACAATATGTGAGTTATATAGACTCTGGTAATGTCCTGCCTCATCCGGAGCAGGAAGATATCTTCGCAGTCATCAGAACAATTCACATGATATCACCAGATCATCGCTTGCTATCAGATGACCGGTTACGGAATACCTTTGTGAGAGAAGCACGACAGGCATTGGCAATGAATGATCTGGCAATGACCGACCAATACATCACAAAGGGCCTGATTATGTATGGCGATGATGTCGATCTCCTGAATATCAAGGATAAACTGGCAACAATCAGGCGGCTGGAAATTGAAAAAAATACCGTCGTCAGACTGGAGACAGAAGTCTCAGAACGCCTGGCTTCTCTTTCTTCTCTTCACAATTTTAAAGAAATAGAAAACAAATTTATCCAGTTAAAGGAACTACAGGAAGACAACCCAGTATTGGACCGTGTGGTACAGCAAGTCGTACACATACTGGATAAAGAAATTGTAGAACTGTGTGAACAGCGTAACTGGGATCGCGCTGAGGAGTCACTCAGATTTGCCGGAATTTTTGCAAATAGCCAACTCTTACAGGAAAACAGAACGCTGCTGGATAATTCGCGAAAACAATTTAGCGACACGTTAGATAAATTGTATACGGATTTCGCTACAGCCATATCGGAGGGCAGGCTTGACGGAATTGATCTAACCAACGCCACTGTTCTACTTACTCAAATAGTGGACATTGAGCCAGATACAATCAGACTGAAAAGGGTTCAAAACGAGTTTATCCAGGCATATGTAACTCGGGCCAGACAGGCCAAACAGCAATATGAGTGGGATAAAGCCAATAGTTTTATAGATAAGGCTATGGCTGGCCCTATCGACAACGTTCTGTTGCAATCGTTATCTGTTGAACGAGACGCAATTGATCTCGCCAGAAAACTGCACGAACAGGAACGTTTGGTTGCACTCGACGAGACGGCCAAGGCAACACAGATAGCACTCCAATTAGAATTAGAGCAGCAGAAGAAAGAGACACAGGAAAAAATAAAATCACTGCATGCTCAATTTAATGCTGCATTGGCTGACATGCAGACCAGCGAAGCACATGCTGCCGAGGTGCTTGCCCTCTTGAACCAACTGGAAATGTTGAATCCTGGAGATTCACTTATCTCAGAAGGGCAGCAGAAAATAGCTGATGCTTTTGTTCAAAAAGGAACAACTTTGCATACTGAAGGTAATTTCACTCAGGCCATTCAATTGCTGCAACAAGGTTTACGCGTATTGCCTGATTCAGATGCAATCAAAACTCTTCTGACAAAAGTTAACCAGGAGAACGAAACCAAAGCCGCTGAACAACGTAATCGTCAAACCGAATCATTAAAAAGCGAGATACACGATATTATCAGCCTTGCCCAATTGACGACAAATTGGGACAAGCTTCTAAACATAAAGCTCAAAGAAGCCGCAGAATTATTGGCAGATGATGATCCATGGATTACTGCAACAAAGAACAACATTGCCTCAATGTATATGACCGAGGCAGCAAACAAACGTAATGCACAACGATTTTCTGAAGCCATCGCCCTTCTGGATCAGGGTAGTCGATTTTCTCCAGCCAATCCCGGCCTGATGGCGGAACGAAAAACCGTCGAAAAAGCGGAAAAGTTATATATCGAAGCATCCGCGGAGCGAGCCAAACTGGCAGATATAGAAGGGTTGAAAGAAACGCTTAAAACCCAGGCTAAAGCAAATGAGGTTGACCAGGCACTCCGCAGCCTTACCAGATTAAAAGCTGATCTGGACCCGGCAGATCCGTTCTTTACACAAATTGCCCCTGAATACATCGGCAATGCATATCTGCGTCTCGCAGAAGAAAAAGCATTACAGGGGGCTTTTGACAAGGCCCTTTCTTTCGTTCAAAAAGGTATCAAGATACATCCGGATAATCCCGCATTGAATAAAAAAGTCGATGAATATACAAAGAAACTAGCCGAATCCGGACAAAGCAAGGTGCCTCAGCCCGAGAACCAGGACATCCAGACACCACAGACGTCCCCCGCGACAGATACTGTACCTCCCCCGGAAAACACAGCCAGGACTGATACGCTTAAGAGCAAAAGAGCGTGTGAGTCTAAATTGGCAGGCTACGGTCGCCTTAATCGAGCTGTATGCTACGATATGCTCGATGCAGAAAAGAAAGGGCCGACTATGGTTGTAATACCAGCTTCGACTGAAAGTGGATTTAATACACCATTTGCCATTGGCAGATATGAAGTACCTATCAGTGATTATAATACTTTTTGTGAAATGAGCGGTACCTGTTCAGTAATCAGTACAGTTGACACTTCTCTTCCTGTTACCGAGATCAGTATTAAAGATGCTCAAAATTATGCTGCATGGTTAACGGCAATTACTGGGAACGCATATCGTCTACCTACTGACAATGAATGGATATACGCGGCCA
>JBFHIO010000291.1:0-3280 GCA_041596435.1 Desulforhopalus sp.
ACGGTAAAGATTTCATCTGTTTGTTTCCAGCCCATCAGACCGGTGACAAAGGCCTGATCAACACCCTGTTGTACATAGGTCTTGGCGTAGGAGCCATTTTGATCAAAAGAGATTTTAATCCTGGCGGGGTCCCCTGCAAGCAGATGGCGCACCACAAGAGCTATGTGATAGGAACCTGCGGTATGTGAACTGGACGGGCCACGCATAACAGGGCCGAGGACATCATTTAAGATACTGCAGAACATGGTAACCTCTTTTGTTGTCAAATAAATCAAATCGGAAAAACCAGGAGAAGATCTGATCTTTCCGTTTAACTATCTGAAAAAAATAGATAATAAGTGCCCGTGACTACAGGCAAAACCGATGGTATTATAGTCTGTGAACCGTACAAAGCGGAGTTATCAAAGGACCCTCCAGCTGGAATGGAGGATTCATCGTCATTTCTTAATCGGTTGTATCGTCCCCGGTGAAAGGAGTGGTTTGAAGAGACCTTGAAGTTACTTGGAGACGAACCTGTACACTAACGACAGCTGAAGCTTTCAGGAGTATTAGTTTAAACAATACCTGCAGGTTATCCAAGACCTTCTTGTGAAAAATATGGAGGGACTTCCTTATTTTTATCTTAGAATTATATCTTGGGAATATTTGAGAAGTCACTGATTTTTGACAGGACCTTATGTCGCCCTCTGTGTGTTGACCTTCCGAGAGAGCCTGTCTCAATCCTCCGGCAACATTCTGCAGGACAACAGCCACCCTTTCGATAATGAAGGTGATGGCTGTTGTTTCAGCAGAAGGTTGTGGTGGTCAATCAGGTTGTGATTCTCTTATGGGTACCTTGAAGAATCAGTCTTTCGCCCATCTTCTTCGTTACAGTAAAAAATTTATCCTCGGAATATCAAACATATACCTGTGGTAAATTTCCTTCTGTGCCTCGGATATGAACGAAATACAAGATTATTCAAGGTACCCTTATCTTCGAGGTCCTGCTCCGAACCCGCGAAACGGCTTGTGCCAATAGCCGTGGTTCCAGCTCCAGCGATCCCCGAGCCACAGCCATGTACCGGCTACCCAGAAATAATCTGGCCCGGGAGGCTCATATCTCGGATCGGGCAGCGGTGCTGGCGGGATAGGCCCCACGACCCCTGTTACGTAGGTGCTGTCAGTCTGGGTCTGAGTATTGATCATGAAATCGATAACCGTTTCACTGACCCCGTTGTTTTTCAAGCGGATGATATCAGCCGTATTGAGGCTATAGACGGTGCGGGAATTGCGGATCTGGCTGATGATCAGTTCGTCACTGATTCCAGCGCTCGCCAATGCCTGCACATCTGCCACAGACAACGGCTGTCCCTGTTCGACCCGCTGCAGGGTCTGAGGAGCCTGAGCCCGCAGCTGTTCCTCCTGCTGTTGATCAAGGCTGTGACCGATAAGGCCGCCAAATATTGCCCCCACAGCTGTGCCGACAGCCGCTCCGGCGGCGTGATTGCGAGTCATACTTCCGATCACTGCCCCGGTGGCCCCGCCAATCAGGGTTCCGGAGGCTGTATGATCAGTTCGTCCCTGTGGTGTGGCGCAACCGGTTAAAGAAAGACCTGCAACAGCTGCTGTTACTACCAAAGTTGATTTTTTCATGCTTTTGCCCTCCAGTTGGGTTTTATCACATACGGGAACCTTGAAGAATCTTGCATTTCATTCATATTCAAGGCCCCCACACTTTAATTCTGGAATATTGCCGTCCTGCGGAACCGCTCAAGGCCAATGCTTTTTACGGCAAGACTCTTTCCCTTGTTCTCTGCCGGCAAGTATGGGCCGGGATCTAGTAAAAAATACCGAATAAAATCAAACACTCAGTGCAATTCTCTTTTTTCCGTCAGTGCAATTCTTCCCCACGAGACAGGTGCTGACCGGGTATCACCGGGAAGCACTTTGTCGGGGCGACAGCCAGGCGTAACAGCAGGCCTGGGGAATGTCTTAACGTCAAAATATTTTAAGAAGTCTTTGAGGAACGAACTGGGTGAAATTGCGAAAACATAATGGGCCCTGTCCTTATTGCTTGAATCTTTAACAACAGGAGGTACGGGGGGAGTGAAAGAGAGAGTCTGTTTTTTGAAAGGTTGCAGAGGAGTGGGGCGGTTCTTGCCTGTCCGGTGGTGGAAGGATGTTCTGCCATGTCTGATGATGTGGCTTTTTTTACTGAAACGAGGGGGGGGATGTGGCAGATGTACGTCCAAAAGAAAAGCAGTAACACCTCTTGAAAGATTAAGGTGTTACTGCCCGATGTTTATACAAATCTGAATACCGGTTATGGCATGGTGATTTGACCGCTGGCGATCATTTTTTCAATCTCTGCGACATCTTTATCGCCGCGACCAGAGAGGTTGACGAGGATGGTCTTATCGGCTGAAAGTGTTGGCGCCAGTTTAAGAGCGCATGCCAGTGCATGAGAAGATTCCAGCGCCGGGATGATACCTTCAGTTTGTGAAAGTTTGAAGAATGCATCAACAGCTTCCATGTCTGAGGCGTACTCATAGGTGGCCCTGCCGATATCCTTGAGGTAAGAATGTTCAGGTCCTACACTGGGGTAATCAAGTCCTGCTGAAATTGAATAGACAGGTGCCGGTTCACCGTTCTCATCTTTAAGCATATAAGAGTTGAATCCGTGCATGATCCCAGGGGTCCCAAGGCAGAGTGTTGCTGCGTGGTCGCCTGGTTCAAGGCCGCGCCCGGAAGGTTCTACGCCAATGAGTTTAACCTCTTTATCTCCTACGAAATCAGTAAACATCCCAATTGCATTAGAACCACCACCAACACAGGCCATACAATAGTCTGGCAGTTTTCCCTGTTCATCAAGGAACTGTTGCCGGGCCTCTCTGCCAATCACCGATTGAAAGTCACGTACCATTGAGGGATAGGGGTGAGGGCCAACTGCTGAACCAAGAAGGTAGAAAGTGTCATCGGCGTTTTCAATCCACGCCGCAAGTGCTTCGTCAACGGCCTCTTTAAGGGTTCTTTGTCCTGACATTGCGGGGACAACCTTTGCACCCATCATTTGCATGCGAAACACATTGAGTTTTTGACGCTCAATATCGACTTCACCCATATAAACAGTACATTCCATACCCATGAGAGCTGCTGTGGCGGCAGCTGCAACACCGTGCTGGCCTGCACCTGTTTCAGCAATAATCTTCTTTTTACCCATACGTTTGGCAAGGAGGGTCTGACCTATGGTGTTGTTGACTTTATGGGCACCGAGGTGATTGAGATCTTCGCGTTTAAGCCA
>JBFHIO010000292.1:0-3278 GCA_041596435.1 Desulforhopalus sp.
CAGGCGGAAAAGAGATTGCTGTCATCCTTCCTTGCATAGCTGCAATGGTCAGCCATTTGAATAACCAGATAAATACCCAGCCCGCCGATCGGCCGTGAATCCACATCCTGCTCAAGCGCGGGGCCCTCTTTCTTCAGGGGGTTGAATGGCTGGCCGTGGTCTCGCAGGGAAATGCAAAACATGTCATCAGGAACATCTCCAACTCTTTGTCGCGAGCAGCTGACATCCACAACCGCCTCAGGAGGCAGGCCTGAGTGATTGACGATGTTCAGGAAAAGCTCTTCCACCACCAGCTCAATTTTCGGCCACAACAGCTCAGGCGCCGTCAGTTCCCTCGCCCGCCGGCAGACAAAGGCGGTAACTTCTGCGAGATTGTCAAACTCGGCGACAATGCTGAGATGAGCGTCAGATTCTGACATCAGGACTCGAATGCCTCTTCAACTGTAGTAGAAACGGAGAACATGGTTCCCAGACCTGATACCTGGAAGACTTCCTCTACCATCCCGTTCAGACCACAAAAATGCATGGTACATCCGGCCTTTCTGGCCTTCTTTGCCGAGGCGAGAATACTGCGCAGTCCGGCAGAGCTGATGTATTTGAGATCGGCAAGATCCACCACCACCTTCGTCTCTCCACCTTCCATAACCTGCAAAAAGTCCTTTTCAAAAGCCGGTGCACTTACCGCATCCATACGGCCGTTCACCTGCAGCAGGGTTCCTGATTCTCTCTTGTCACATATAATATCCATTTGTCATCTCCTCATGATTTGCGGTTCCTGCCAAGGTATTGCATGGCAAGCATTGTTATATCGTCAGATTGCTCAGCTCCACCGGTAAAGTCTTTCAGAGCCCCCTCAATGGTGTGAATGATCTGCTCGGCAGATTTTCCCTGACACTGATTCATTACGCCCTCTAATCGTTCTTCAGAATAGAGTTCCTGCCTGCTGTCCATGGCCTCGGTCACTCCATCCGTATAGATGAAGAGGGTATCCCCGGGAGACAGCGTCATGGACTTCGTGGTGTAATGAGTGTCTTCCATTACCCCGGCTACCAGCTCATTCAAAGGTGGAATCCACTCGGCAGATTTTCCTTTTGTCATCAACAGAGGTGGATTGTGTCCCGCACTGGCATATCGCACCTCCCCCGTGCTGATGTCCATGACCGCCAGAAAGAGCGTTACAAACATGCAGGAGTCATTATCCTCGGCAAGATCATTATTCACCCTGATCAATACCTCGCCAGGATCGAGGGTGCGTTCGGCGACCACCTTAAGCAGGGTTTTGGTCACGGCCATAAAGAAAGCCGCCGGAACACCTTTTCCAGAAACGTCACCTACTAGAAAACAAAAATGCGTCTCATCCACAAAGAAAAAGTCATAGAGGTCGCCGCCAACTTCTTTGGCCGGCTCTATGGAAGCGTAGATGTCGAACTCTTTGCGCTCAGGGAAAGCGGGGAACAGCTTTGGCAGAATACCCATCTGTATGTCGTGGGCAATGCGCAACTCAGACTCAATACGCTCCTTGGCCGCTGTTGTCTCTGTCAAGTTGGTGATGTAACTCTTGATACTGTCCTGCATGGTCTGAAATGCACCGGTCAATTCCCCCACTTCATCTTTTGATGTTGTTACAGGCAGCTCAGCTTCGAGGTTGCCAGAGGCCATGTCGTTTGCAGAAACAGTAAGTTTTCGGAGAGGACGGGTGATCCGGCTGGCAAGCCAGGTGATAAGCAGCACCAGCACCACAAAACCAAGGACTCCGAATATGGCCACCTTCCTGTTCAGACGAGAGACGTCTGCCATTATCTCTTTTTTAGGAAAGACAACGCCGATGGACCATTGCTGATCGGGAAGAGGGGAGAAATAAAGAAAACTGTCACCAATAATCGGCATGTTCTTCAATTCCACGACACCGGACTCCCCTGCCACCATCCTGCGCCCGACCTCTCGCAGCTGCGGAAGATCCAGGCTTTCCGCCGTCGTAAAGATGGTCTCATTCATGACAAGGTCTGTTTGGGGATGTGCAATAAAGGTCCCATAACGGGAGAGCATGAAAACATATCCAGATTCCCGATTACTGAGGCCTGCGATCAGCTTTTGCACCCAGCGGAGAGAAACATCCGCTGTGACGACCCCCTTCAACCGTTTGTGGCCGTCCCGCATCCGATAAAAAGGTACGGCATAGGTCGTCATCAGTTCATAATTCCCGGCCTTGTCGTAATACGGTTCCGTCCAGACAGGACGTTCAAGTTCTCTCGGAAGCTGGTACCAGTCCATGTAAAAATACTGGTAATCCTCTCCGCCAACCATGCTGAAAACGATATCGTTGTTTACACGGTAATGATATGGCGCGTAGTATTTGCTGTCACTCTGGAAAGCATATGGCTCAAAAGCAATGGCGGATCCGAAAATCTCGGGATTGTCGATCAACACCAGCTGGCCCAGATCATTGACCTGTTTTTTCGTCAAACCTGCGTCTTCCAGAGAAAAAGAGATGGTCTTCATCACTTTCTGGATGGCGTTGAAAACACCGGAAATGTTCTCGGCAGTATACCCCGCAAGCAGCGTTCCCCGCTCTTCAGCTAAAGAGACGATCATGCTCCGTGAAACCGTATAATTATAGCCAATGATGGCCGTCAAGATCAGTGTGGCGCCCACGAGTGTAAGTGAGGCGAGTCGAAATGCTATGCCGTGCAGTCTCATCGCAGAATCTCTTTGTAAAAATCTTTATAGGAAATATCGGTCGTTATGACACCGGAACGCAGCAGTTCTCTTTTGCTGCTGTCGAAATCAACAGGGTTGAGAACGGTAGTCAGCCGAGACTGCTTTCCGACAAGGATGATGTCTCGCATACGCGCCAGCATCCACGTCTGTTGAGCTCTGTTAGCCTGTACCTTTTGTTTTTTCATAATATCAAGAAGGGTATCAACAGTCTCTTCGGGGTGAGCAAAGGCGTACTCCCACCCCTGAACAGAGGCCTCAACCAGAGCGGCAGCAGTATCAGGAGAATTTTTCAAGGTGGAGGCAAGGCAGTAAATACCATCTTCCGGCTGGTTCAGATTGAGGTCACTGAAAAAAAAGGTCGTCATCTCATCAGGGTTCAAACCATAGGCGATAAGGCGATGGTATTCGTTGTACCACATGGCAAGAGTCGCATCGAGGCGACCACGCATGAAAAGCTCGAAGGACGGGGACTGACGGACAAAGGTCACGTGTAATTTCTCTCGGAGAAACAGCGCTTCAGGCTGCAATCGGAAGGTATTGCCCCAGGTACCTATCCTCGC
>JBFHIO010000293.1:0-3269 GCA_041596435.1 Desulforhopalus sp.
GCGGCCACCGCCACGCCGGGCAGGGTATCATCGCTCACCCGTGCCGTACGGGTGACAGCACCACGGTAATTCTCCAGGGAGACCAGCTGCCCGTCGACCACACCGTAAAGATCGGCGTCCTGCGGGTTGATCAGCACCTCGCCCTTTGTCTGCTGCCAGCGCTCACCATAGGTGCTGTTGAGCATCTCCATGACCGGCGGGGTGATCAGAACGAGGGGATAACGGCCCGCCATGTCAGGATCTGCAGCCTCTCCACCTCGGATGAGACAGGGAAAGACCGGCTGATCATCCGCCATCTCCGCACGAAAATGAAACATCGTCTCATTCGGCGCGGGACGCCTCTCCGCACGGTCGGAACATATCCGTCCCCCTTCAGCAAGCAGAGAGTCAATATCGGTTCCCTGAGGGATCCCACCCGTATTCTTCAGGCAGGCGGCAATACGCCCGTCCACCGTTTCACTGAAGGCAGAATCAGTAAAGCCCATCCGTCTGGCCAGCTTCTGGAAGAGATCAAAATTACTCCACGCCTCGCCCATCGGCTCAATGGCCGGCTCCACCACGGCAAGGTAGTGATGTCCATAAGCGGTGTAGAAATCACGATTCTCAAGGAAGGTGGTGGCAGGAAGCAGAAGATCGGCGTAGCGGGCAGTGGGGGTCATCACCTGCTCATGCACGATGGTGAAGAGGTCTTCACGCTCCAGCCCCCGGCGGACGGTGGTGGAATCCGGCGCGACCAGTGCGGGATTGGCACTATAGACGAAAAGCGCCTTCACCGGCGGCTGACGACGGGTCAGAGCCTCGCCGAGCTGAATCATATTGACCACCGGAGTTTCCTGCGCCAGCAGACTCTTCCGCTTGAGCACCTCCATATCCACCGAAAAAGACTCGGTGGAGAGCAGCACCCCTCGCCCCTCTTCCCCGTCATAAAGCCCGAGAAGTGCCGACAGTGCACTGATTGCGCGTACCGCCATGCCGCCCCGGCTGTTGCGGGTAAGCCCCATGCCGATACGCATGAAGGTTTTGCGCCGTGTGACAAGCAGGTCGGTAAACGTCTCCAGCTCCTCCCGAGTCAGACCACACTCCGAGAGCAGCTCCTGCATCTTCATTTTCTCAACACGGGCTGCAAAGGCGGGAAAATCCGCCGTATGCTCCGCCAGAAAGGCGGCGTCCTCATGCCCCTGTTTCAGCAGTAACTTGGCCACGGCAAGAGCAAAAGCACTGTCTCCAGCGGGCCTGATCATCAGATGCAGATCCGCCCGGCGGGCAATCTCGTTGCGATACGGGTCAATTACCACCAGCTTCGCCCCGCATTTGCGGGCGGCGGCGATATACCGGTAGAAGTGCATGTTGGTGACCAGCACATTGACACCCCACACCACAATCAAGTCACTCCCGGCAGCCTTCCCCGGTGCAGAGCCCGGCCAGGTACCGCAGTGTGCCGCCCAGCCGGCATCGGAGGTGGCAGAGCAAATGGTCATATCAAGCTGCAGAGTGCCCAGTCGATGAAAAAAAGGGTACCCCGCGAAGCGCTGCACCTTGCCCATATTACCGGCATAGGACCAGGGAAGAATGGCCTCGCCGCCGAACTGCGCCTTAATCTCACCCAGTTTCTCCGCAGCAAGATCGAGAGCGGTATCCCAGCTTATCCGTTCAAACTCTCCCGCCCCTTTTCGCCCGGTCCGGCGCAGGGGATAAAGCAGCCGTTCGGCGCAGGTGAGCCGCTCGGGACAGCGGCGGGTCTTGCGACAGATTACCCCCCGGGTCTCAGGATGTTCGGGATCACCGTTCACAGCAACCACCCGGCCATCCTCCACCGTGGCGATGAGGCCACAGCTGTCCGGGCAATCCAGCGGGCAGACAGTTTTATGGTACGTTTTCATTCCCGAGTCCTTCAGCGATGCTCTTCCCTGCGCATTGTCATATCGTCATAGAGATAGCGTTTAATCTTCATCGTCGCCGTCTTTATAAAGGGTTCACTCTTTTCATAAATATGCACAAGGTGAGCCGTTTTCGAAAGCTGCGCATTCACCTCACGCCGAAGCGCTTCCAACTGCTCTTTAACCAGAGCACGCTGCTCCTCTCCGGTCATCTCCGGATACTCTCTCTCAAGCTGCTCGCAGTCCGGGAAGGCCCACGCCTCCAGCTGCCCCTCATGCTCCAGCACGAGGACATCCGCCACCAGAGGAAAGGTCTCGATCTTGTGCTCAATGGCCTCGGGATACACATTTTCGCCGTTGGGCATAACGATCACATTCTTCAGCCGTCCAGTAACATAGAGATTGCCTTTCTCATCAAATCTCCCCACATCTCCGGTGCTGAGCCAGTCCTCACGCAACACCTCACTGGTACTTTCCAGGTCATCGTAATAGCCATGCATCACATTCTCCCCACGCACCATGATTTCGCCGATGCCCGTCTGCGGACCGGGATTCTCAATGCGTACCTCCACACCAGGAATGGGACGACCAGTCGAACCGACCCCGATGGCAGGATCAAAAAGAGGCCCGCCCGCGATAAGCGGAGCAGCCTCAGTCATGCCATAACCAATCAAATAGGGGAACTTCGCATCGTAGAAAAACTTTTCCACGTCCGGGTTCATCTTCGCCCCTCCAACCCCCATGAAGATGAGTTTGCCGCCAAAAAAATCAATTATCTTTTTGCCGATTCTGCGACAAATTATCCGTCTCAGCAGGCCAATGCTGCAGGCGAGGCGCATCAACCCCTTCTCCATCTCCGGCAGCACCTTTTTTTTATAGATTTTTTCCAACACCAGCGGTACGGCGAAGATAACCGTCGGTTTTTCATAACTGCAGAGCTTCTGCAGCACCGCCGGGGTAGGCAGTTTATCGATATAGGCAACCCGCGCGCCGAAGATCATCGGCAAAAGAAAACCACAGGTAAACTCGTAGGTGTGCGACATCGGCAGGATGGAAAGCCAGGTAGACCGCTCCGGCAACACCGCCAGGCCCGAAGCCGAACAGGCATTCATGGTGAAATTACGATGCGTGAGCATCACCGCCTTGGAGTATCCCGAGGTGCCGGAGGTATAGATGATGGAGGCCACATCTTCCTCCTCCACCGGCGGGAATTCGGTCTTTTTGCCCTTGAACATGGCGAGAGCCTCGCTGACATATTCAGAGAACGGGGTAGTTTTCAGTGTCTCCAGCTTCTCCCGAAAATCATCGAAGGTAAAGACAGGTCCGTGCAGATTATCGGCTATGGATACCAGCTTGTCAAATTTTCGACGGGTGGTGAACACCGCCTTCACC
>JBFHIO010000294.1:0-3251 GCA_041596435.1 Desulforhopalus sp.
GTCCCGGTCATGGCGTTGCCGAGCAGCATGCCGAGCAGCGGGATAGCATATTGCGGCTGATACCAGGGGGAGTTGCCGATAACGAGCAGAGCGATGAAGGTGACACTGAAATTACTGACGGCCACCGCTGAGGTGGAGAGCAGATACCCCTGGCTGCCAGCGATGGGACGGCTTTGGCGGGCCCATATTTCCCGACCGGCGGCGAGAAGCATGACTGCCGACATGAGGAAGACTGGCAGAAAACCGCTGGCGGCGAAAAGCCAGCGCAATACCATTCCGACCAGCAGCAACTGCACCGCCATGCGCAGGGCGGAGATCAACAGACGGCGGGCGATATTAAGGTTGAGCAGCCAGCTGGTGATGGCCAGCAGGAGCAGCATGGCGGCGGCAGAGAGAAGATCTACGGGCGTGAGACTGATGGTATTCATGCTTCTTCCTCAAGGGTAGTACGGGTGAGGAGAAAACGGCGTGCGGTGAGGCGGCGGAGTTGCTGCTGATCATGGCTGACGAGGATGAGGCTGAAGCCGAGTTCTTTCTTTTTCTCGAGGAGAAAGTGTTCCTCGGCTTCTCGGTTGTGTTCATCCAGTGCCGAAGTGGGTTCGTCCAGCAGGAGGATTTCCGGCTGGAGCTGGAGGGTGCGCAGCAGGGCGAGCCGCTGTTTCTGGCCGGTGGAGAGATGCATGCAGGGCTGCTGCAGAAGAGAACTGTTGAGGCCGAGTTGCTGCATGTCGCCTGTAAGCGTTTCCGGTGCAGCAAAGTGCTCCGCCGGAGTTTCATGCCACCACTGTGAGTCGGTGGGCAGCAGGGCTATTCGCCTGCGCCACTGCGGTGCTGCAATATCCTCCCGCCGTATTCCGTTGAGCAGAACCTTCCCCTCCGCTGGCACCAGATCACACAGGGCGCGCAGGAAAAAACTTTTGCCAATTCCCGATTCCCCGTGGATGCCGATGGCATCGCCAGCGTTCAATGTGAAGCTGTAGGGACCCCGTTCCTGCCAGCGCAGTTCGTTTACCTGGAGCTGTGGTCTCATTCTTTTCCCATGGGTTTATTTCGAGAATCTGATTCTCTGAATATATTGACAGCCATGTCCTGCTGCTTATCTTCTCCTATTCGAGACAAAAAGTCTTTTATAGCACAACATCGAAAGGAGAAAGATATGGAACACAATACTAATTTACCTCTTTTACCGCTGGAAGACACCATTCTCCTGCCAGAGACAAAGGTCGAAATTTCTCTTGGCCAGCCTGTTGGCGAAATGGTGCAGCGATGGGTGCAGGCTGGCAATGAGCTGATTCTTGCTACCGGCTGGGCTCGTGAGGATGGCGACAAAGCGACTACAGAGAATCTCTACAAAACCGGTGTTCTGCTGGTTGTGGATGCTCTGCAGGAGGGCGAGAAAATGGTTGCCCGTATCCGTGTGCAGCAGAGAGTGACGCTGCGTAATATTGAGAGAGTCGCTGGATTTCTGCGCGCCGATTATGCCCCAGATCCCGATGTGGAAGACCTTAGTGAGAAGGATCAAAAGGAGATGCTGGATTATCTGCAGTCGACTGGCCGGGAGCTTGCCGAGACCTTCAGTGGTTCCGCAAGAATTATTAAGAAGATTGACGATCAGGAAAGTGTTGACAGCTTCATCGGTTTTTCCCTGCCTTATATGAATGTGACGTACCGGGAAAAACAGGAGCTGCTGGAGACTCGCTCCCTGCATGACCGCGGAATTAAATTTCTCGACCATCTGCTGCGCCATAAGGAATCGGTGAAACTGCAGATCGAGATGGCCCGCCGTTTCAACGAATCCACCAATGATAAATATCGCAAGACTATGCTCCGCGAGCAGTTGCGGGAGATTCAAAAGGAGCTGGGTGAGGGGGAAGAGGGCGGCCGCCGTAAAAAGAACTACAGCGAACAGCTTGAGGCTGCCGACCTGCCCGATGAAGTACGCGAGGCGGCCATGGAAGAGGTCGGGAAACTTGAGGTGAACAATGGTGGCCACGAAGAGGGCACCATCCGCAATTACCTCGACCTGATTCTTGCCCTGCCATGGAACAAACGCAGTGAAGGCGAGATCGATCTGGAACGGGCTCGGGAAATTCTCGCCGCCGACCACGAGGGGCTCAAGGAGGTGAAGGAGCGCATAATTCAGCATCTCGCGGTAATGAAGCTCACGAACCGCAAACGCGGAACTATCCTGCTCCTCGAAGGCCCTCCGGGGACCGGGACGACAAGCCTCGGTCGCAGTATCGCCAAAGCGCTTGGTCGCAAGTATGAGCGGATCAGCCTTGGTGGAATACGGGATGAAGCTGAGATCCGCGGCCATCGCCGAACCTATGTCGGCGCACTGCCGGGACGGATTATCGCGGCGATGAAGAAGGCGGGAGAAAAGGATGCGGTATTTGTTCTTGATGAGATTGATAAACTGCTCGGTTCCTGGGGAGACCCTGCCAGCGCTCTGCTGGAGGTGCTTGATCCGGAGCAGAATGATAATTTTACCGACCATTTTCTTGATCTGCCGTTTGATCTCTCAGAGGTGTTTTTTATTGCTACGGCCAACACCATCAGCAATATCCCCAGACCGCTGCTGGATCGAATGGAGGTGATCTCTATTTCTGGCTACACCGAGAGCGAGAAACAGGTTATTGCTCTCAACCACCTGCTGCCGAAGGTTCTCAGGGAGCACGGGCTGGATGACAGCCAGCTGCAGGTGAGCGAAGAGGCCCTTGCAGCCGTTATTGATCAGTACACGAGGGAAGCCGGCGTGCGGGGGCTGCAGAAACAGCTGGCGAAGATCGCCCGGGTTTCCTCTGCACAGATTGTCAGCGGAACCGATCTGCCGGTAAAGGTAGGGGCGGAGGATCTGCAGAAGATTCTCGGTCGACGCAAGGTACGTCTTGAAGAAAAACTGGGACGTGAGGCTCCGGGGATTGTTACCGGTCTCGCCTGGACTCCGGTGGGAGGAGATATCCTCTTCATTGAATCCACCAGTATGCCGGGCAAGGGCGAATTGCTGCTCACCGGACAGCTCGGGGATGTGATGAAGGAATCGGCGCGGATTTCGCTCAGTCTGATCCGCTCGCGGCTGGCCAACCATGTCAGTCACTTTGATTTCGCCGGCAACGACATCCACATCCATGTCCCGGCGGGGAGTACGCCCAAGGACGGACCATCGGCGGGGATTACCCTTTTTACCTCCCTCGCCTCGCTGATTACCGGTGCGGTGGTGGATACCAAAACGGCGATGACCGGCGAGATCA
>JBFHIO010000295.1:0-3243 GCA_041596435.1 Desulforhopalus sp.
CTGTTGATTCTCTTCTCAATCACAGTAACCACACTGCTCTGGGCACAGCTGAACAACTCCCTCGTCTGGCTGGCACTTTTTGTCACTCTCTTTTATGGCGGGATTGGCAGTCTGGATGACATTAAAAAGATCTCAAAGGGGAATTCCACCGGACTGAGCGCACGCGGAAAGATGCTGCTGCAGATCGCCGGAGCGGCAGTTGTCGGCCTCTTTATTCTTATTCATCCGGGGTTTGACGGGCATCTGAGTTTGCCCTTTTTGAAGGATATCCATCCAGATCTCGGAGTTTTTTATGTTGTGTTTGCGGCACTGGTGATTGTTGGCGCTTCTAACGCGGTTAACCTCACTGACGGCCTCGACGGTCTCGCCGCCGGGCCTTCCATTGTTACGGCGGGTGTCTATCTTATCTTCTCCTATCTCGCCGGGAATGTTGTGCTGGCGGGATATCTGCACCTGCCATATGTGGTGGGGAGCGGGGAACTGGCCATCTTCTGCGGGGCAATCTTTGGTGCCTGTCTTGGTTTCCTCTGGTTCAATGCCTGTCCGGCTCAGATGTTTATGGGTGATGTGGGCAGCCTGGCCCTCGGCGGAGCTTTTGGTACGGTGGCAATTATAATCAAGCAGGAGTTCCTGCTGGTAATTGTTGGAGGTATTTTTGTCATGGAGGCGCTGTCGGTCATGATGCAGGTTGGTTATTTCAAGATGACTGGTGGCAAACGAATATTTCTCATGGCACCTTTCCATCATCATTTTGAGAAAAAGGGATGGCCTGAGACCCAGGTAGTAGTTCGTTTCTGGATCGTAGCTATTATTCTTGGTCTGCTTGCAATGGCAACACTGAAACTGCGATGAAAAACAACAATCCATATATTCCCCCGGGGACCACAGTTGTGGTCATGGGATGCGGGGTGACCGGCAGTGCCGCAGTAGATTACGTCCTGAGCTGCGGAGCGAAGGTGCTGGTTTCGGATTCCCGTGACGAAGCTTCCTTTGCAGAGACTGCTGCCATGCTCAAGAAAAAGGGTGTGGAGTGGGAGTGCGGGCACAGTCTCAATTTTATCCTGCGTGGCGGGATAGTGCTCCTCAGCCCGGGTATCGCTCCGGATAACCCGCTGGTACTTCTGCTGCGGAAGCGGGGCGTAAAAGTGATGGGAGAACTTGCCGTGCTCGCGCCGGTTCTGGGCGGGGCAAAGGTGGTTGCGGTAACAGGCAGTAACGGCAAAACCACGGTGACCAGTCTTGTCGGTGAGGTCTTGAAAAAGGCCGGCCGCTCTGTATTCGTTGGTGGCAATATAGGTGTTTCTCTCTATGACTACTGCGCGGGGAAAGTAGACCCCTGTGACTTTATTGTGGTCGAGGTGTCGAGTTTTCAGCTGGAGGTTGCTGGAGAGTTTGCTCCGGACGTGGCCGTTCTGCTGAATATAACCCCGGATCATCTTGACCGTCATCATGGGTTGCAGGGCTATATCGCCGCCAAGCTCAACATCTTCCGGGCCCAGAGCGCAGAGCAGGTGGCAGTGATAAACGGAGACGATGTCAGCTGCCAGAACCTGCCGCTGGATTTTCGTGCTGCGTTTCGTTCCTTCGGGTGCGGCCCGGACAATCAAGCCATTGTGGAAGAAGGCCAGCTTCTGCTGGTGGAAGAAGGAGAGAGAAAAGTTCTGCGACTGCCTGCTGGAAGTGCGGGCTTTTCCTCCGAGAATTTTGCTGCGGCAACACTGGCACTGCGTGTTCTCGGCATTGATATTGAAACTCTGGAAAAATATTTTACAGAGTTCAAACGTCCGCCGCACCGTATGGAACTTGTAGCCGAGGTGGACGGTGTCAAGTGGGTGAATGACACAAAGGCAACCAATACCGGTGCGGTTATCGGGGCATTGAAGCAGTTTGACCATCCTGTTGTCCTCATTGCGGGGGGACGGGATAAGGGTGAGGATTATCATCAACTCTGCGAGCTGGTGAAACAGCGGGTAAAGGCTGCCATTCTTATCGGGGAGTCGGCCGATGACATTGAACAGGCCATTATATCGTGTACTGAGGTACACCGGGCAGCAAGCCTTGAAGAGGCTGTGTCACTCGGACGTGAACTGGCGACTGCCGGGGAAACGGTTTTGCTCTCTCCAGCCTGTTCCAGTTTTGATATGTTCAAGAGTTATGGCCATCGTGGTGAGGTCTTTCGTGCCGCGGTACATGCCCTGGAGGCAGAGTAATGGCGATACGTCTTCTGCTTACCGGAGGTGGTACGGGCGGACATCTTTTCCCGGCCATTGCTGTGGCCCGAGAATTTCAGCGACAGTATCCTGATACCAAAACGATGTTCATCGGTACAAAGCGGCGGATGGATACCGAGAGCCTTCGCTCTTCGGGTTTTGAGAGCCGGGCGATTACCAGTTTTGGTATCAAAGGGAAAAGTCCTCTGCAGCTCCTGAAGGCTCTGGTAAGCCTGCCACAGGGATACTGGGAAGCGCTGCGGATTCTACGTGAATTTCGTCCCGATGTGGTGTTTGCGGTTGGCGGTTACGTTACCGGACCGGTGGTTGCTGCAGCGAAGAGTCTGCGAATTCCGGTTGTCCTGCACGAACAGAATTCGGTTCCGGGAATGGCCAATCGATACCTGAGTCGTATTGCTGATCGGATCTGCCTGTCACTGACTGTCGCGGCGGGATATTTCAATGCGAAGAAGACGGTATTCACCGGCAATCCGGTGCGGGAAAATATCCTTGGCCTCGCTGCTGAAAGGCGAACGACAGATGAAAAAACAATCCTTGTGCTGGGTGGCAGTCAGGGAGCTCACAGTCTCAATGTTCTGGTGCCCGAAGCTCTCAGAGCCTTGAAGGGAAAAGTAGATTTCAAGGTGATTCACCAGACCGGGAAGAACGATGTGGAAGAGGTTCGTGCTTCCTGGCAGGCTGCGGGAATCGATGCAGCCGTGGAACCCTTTTTTCGTGATATGGCGGATGTGTATCGCCAGGCGTCTCTTGTTATTTCGCGGGCGGGGGCGACAACCCTGGCCGAATTGGCGGTGATTGGCATGCCGGCAATATTGATTCCCTATCCCACCGCAGCTGATAATCACCAGCTGAAAAATGCTGAGCATTATGTGGCGGGAGGCGGGGCGATGGTTTTTGAAGAGGCTGAACTGAACGCGGAAATTCTCGGCTCAGCCGTGCAGACGCTGTTTGCAGGTGACAGCCTTGAAGAGATGGGAGCGATGATGAAGAAACTCGCTGTCCCGGATGCGGC
>JBFHIO010000296.1:0-3233 GCA_041596435.1 Desulforhopalus sp.
GCTCTCATGACAATTTTACGTGCGAAAAAACTCTGCCGGGGATATGGCGAGAAAGAACGCCGCATCGAGGTCCTGCGGGAGGTAAGTCTGGGGGTGGATGAAGGAGAGATGACTGCCATCATCGGCGCCTCCGGTTCAGGCAAAACCACCCTGCTGCAAATTCTCGGCACCCTTGATACTGCAGACAGCGGTGAACTCTACTTCCGGGATGAGCCTCTCAGCAAACGTTCGGCAGACAGCCTGGCCTCTTTTCGCAACAAAGAGGTGGGCTTTATCTTCCAGTTTCATCATCTGCTGCCAGATTTCACCGCCCTTGAAAACGTGATGATGCCCGGACTTATAGGTGGCAGCAAACGCAAACTGCGTGAGCGGGCAGAAGCTCTGCTCGACCGGGTAGAACTCTCCGACCGCCTTGAGCACAAGGTGGCTGAACTCTCCGGAGGAGAACAGCAGCGCGCGGCACTGGCCCGTGCTCTGATCATGGAGCCGGCAGTACTGCTGGCCGATGAACCAACCGGCAATCTTGACGAACGTGCGGGCAGGCTGGTCTTCGACCTTCTCGCACGCCTCTGCCGTGAGCAAAAGCTCACCACGGTGATGGTTACCCATAACCGGGAACTGGCAAAACGCATGGATCACTGTCTCACGCTGAAAGAGGGGAAACTGATCTAACATCCAAAACCACATAATGTTCCGACAGAACAACAAACTTTCTACAACCGTTTTGCCTCTTCTCGCCGGGCTGGCCGCGACGCTGCTCTGCTGTCTGCTGTGGTTTGCCCTCAGCGGGGAACCTCCCCGCTTTTTCCAACTGATGGACGCAAAAGTCACCGACCTGATGTTTCAGCTCCGTGGCCCGATCGACTCTTCCGGCTCGGTGGTGATCGTTGATATTGATGAAGGCAGTCTGAATCAGTATGGTCAATGGCCCTGGCCGCGGGACACGATGGCAAAGCTGGTGACAAAGATTGAGCAGAAGAAACCGAGGGTCCTCGGTTTCACCATGATGTTTGCCGAAAAAGACCGTACCTCTCCAAGCTATTTTCTGAACAAATATTCTGCCCGTCTTGCCGAAGCAGGGCTGCAGGACAAGTTACACAGTAACCGCGAGCCCTTATTCCCGGATACGGATGCCCTCCTCGGCAGGGCCATTTCAAAAGGAAGGGTGGTACAGGGGTTCAATTTTATTTTTCGTGAAGACTTCCTGAAGCAGAGCAATGATCGGCAACCGCAAAGAAACGTCAATGTGGTGACCCGCCTCAATCACTCGACGGGAAGCGGTTTCACCCCGCCGGGGAGCGGGGGGCAGCCGGAGGCCACACTCTTTAAGGCCTACCGCCCGCTTCTCAATATCCCCGAGGTCTCTACCGGCACAAGTGCCGGGTTTCTCAATACGTTCTCCGACAGTGACGGCGTCACCCGCACCAGCCCCCTGCTGATAGAAATGGACGGGAAGATCTGGCCTTCCCTTGCTCTGGAGATGTATCGCCTGCGCGGGAACAGCGGGACAGTCTTTGTAGAGGTAAAAAATACACCTGTCGCAGGAAGCTCTCAGCACAAGGTGACCCATCTCTACGTCAACAGTCAACTCTTCCCTACAGATCCATTTGGCCGCCTTGGCATTAATTACTACGGCCCTTTTAACACTTTTCTCTATATCCCCGCCCGCGACATCCTCAACGATGAATCAATCTTCGGGCTGGAAAATTCCTGCGTACTCATCGGTTCCACCGCTGCCTCAGTCAGCGGGCGGGCAATCACTCCATTCGACAGCCATCTGCCGAATGTAGAACTGCAGGCTACCATCCTTGACAACCTCATACAGCAGAAGTCCCTGCACCGCGACAGAGATCTGGAGCAGAACTTTACCTGTATCCTCATCGTTCTGGCCGGGTGCCTGATAACCCTCACCCTCGTTTACCTCACCCCGCTGTGGGCTCTGCTGTTTTGTTTCACCTGGATGGCCGCAGTACTCACCGGAAGCTGGCTGCTCTTCTGCAGTGAACGGATACCTTTTACTCTGAGCTATGCCTTCGGCTCTTCCCTGTTTATTTTCATGGTGGTCTTCTGCTTCATCTATATAGTAGAGGCCCGCCGGCGGGCATTCATCCGCCAGGCATTTTCCCAGTACGTTTCCCCCTCAGTGATACAGGAACTGCTGAAAAATCCCAGGGGACTTGAACGCGCGGTAGGCAACCGGGAGGTAACAATTCTCTTTTGTGATATCCGCGGTTTCTCCGCCATTGCCGAATCTGTCTCTCCGGCGGAATTGAACCGAACCCTCAATGCCTATTTCAACCTTTTCACCGATATCATCATCAAGCATCAGGGGACGGTGGACAAGTATATCGGCGATGCCATCATGGCCGTATGGGGCTCTCCCCTTGAGGACAGGAACCACGCGGAACACGCCGTGCGCGCCGCATTGGAGATGGAAGATGCCCTTAACCGCGCCAATCCAGACCTCTTCGGGCGAACCATAAAGGTGGGCTTCGGCCTCAACAGCGGCACGGTGAGCGCGGGAAATTTCGGCAGTGAGCGCCGGTTTGATTACACAGTTTTTGGAGATAACGTCAACCTCGCCTCACGGGTGGAGCAGTTGACCAAAGAGTACCCAGAGACAATCCTCATCACAGACCGAACCAGAGCAATGCTCTCAGACGGATTTCATTGCAGATTCGTGGACACCGTGCAGGTACGGGGGAGAATTGGCAAGGTCGATCTGTATGCTCCGCTGATAGCGGGAAAAGAGAGGTCGGAAAAGAAATCCCGCAGGAGAAAAAGAAACGGCGGTGCAGGCTGACTTGCCTGCACCGCCGATGCAAAAGAGGTGACTCATGTTATGTTAGGAACCTTAATCGTTGATCCCCGCCTTCCCCTGGCGAATAAGCGCGTTGCGGTAGTCGAAGTAGGCCTGCCGGGTCGCAATATAGGGATCAAACGACATCTTGCGAAAGTCATCATAGAAACCGGGATTGAGCGAGAGGAAGTTAAGATTGTCAGCGGTAACAAGTTCCCCACTGATCAGCCAGTCATCGATCAGCCAGAAGGTTGGCCGGGAAAATCCATCCACGCTGTATCCCACCGTATCCCGTGCTGAAGAGGGACCAATCAGCGGCCAGTAAAGATAGAATCCGTTACCGACTCCCCAGACACCGAGAGTCTGACCAAAATCCGCCCGTTGTTTCTTCAGCCCAAACTCCTGATCAGCCACATCCGCCAGCCCAAGAACC
>JBFHIO010000297.1:0-3225 GCA_041596435.1 Desulforhopalus sp.
GACCGGACATGGCGGTAATCATGTCGTTCTGATGCGGTTTCTTTTTCATGAGGGACCGGGCGATTTTCTCGCCCGTATGCCAGAGGCCCGGGGAGGTCATGGCCGCGCCGACACCGCGAAAGGCCAGTTCCTCCATAGGTTTCAGCGGCTCCACATCCCACTGTTCATCGCCATAAGCCAGTTTCTCCCGCAGAGCGAGCAGCATGCGGGGGATATCATTTTTCACCGGACAGGCCTTCAGGCACGCGCCGCAAAGAGTTTCCCCTTTGCAGAGGTCTGCCTCGGCGTTAATTCCGTTGAAGAGAGGCTCAATTACAGCACCAATCGGTCCACTGTAGGTTGCGCGGTTATAGGAATGTCCGCCAATCTTGCCATAAACGGGACATACATTGAGGCAGGCACCACAGCGACTACAGCTGAGAATTTCACTGAAGGTCTCATCGGCAAGTATCTTTGAACGGCCGTTGTCGATGACAACCAGGTGAAACTCCTGGGGACCGTCTGGACAGCCTTCCGCCACCGGGCCACCGTTGAAACTGACATAGGTAGAGATCTTCTGCATTGCCGCACCGAGGGTGAGAAGCTGGAGCATATCCTTGTGTTCCTGCATGTTGGCGACAATGCGCTCCATTCCCATGAGGGCAACATGAATCGGCGGCATCGAGCCTGTCATACGGATATTTCCCTCATTGGAGACCAGGGTCACCTGTCCAGTTTCAGCAACGGCAATATTACAGCCGGTGATTCCCATATCTGCCTTGAGAAATTTCTTGCGCAGAGCCTTGCGGGCAGCAAGGGTAAGTGTGGGGGGATCATAAGAGAGAGGCATGCCGATCCGTTTTGCAAGAAGGTCTCCAATATGCTCTCTGCTCATGTGAACAGCGGGGGCAATAATATGGGAGGGAATATCTTCATCAAGCTGAACAAGATACTCACCGAGGTCGGTTTCCCAGTGTTCAGTACCCGCATCTGCCAGAGCCTGGTCGATCTTAATCTCCGCACTGAGCATGGATTTGCCCTTCACCACCATCTTCACATGGCGGCGTTTCGCAAGTTCAATGGTGTAGAGTCGGGCCTCTTCCGCCGTCTCGGCGAAGAAGACGTGGCCGCCACGGGCCTCTACAGAATCAGCAAGTTTTGCCAGCAGGATATCAAGATTTTTCAGATTTTTATTTTTGGCGGCCTTCACCCTGTTTCGCAGTTCATCCATTTCAGGATTTTCTTTCCACAGATTGAGAATTCCTTTACCGAATCGATCCTGAATCAGGTCAATCGCTGCCTGCAGTTTGTCGTCAGCTATTGCTTTTTTCGCACTTTCTCGATAGAAATTTTTACTCATTTTTCGCTCCCTGCCAGAATTTCAGCGAGATGAACTACCTCAACAGTCTCCCCCAGACGGGAGAGTCGGCCCTTGATATTCATCAGGCAACTCATGTCACAGCCGCAGACGGCATCGGCACCGGACGCGAGGATGTTTTTGATCTTTTCATCTACGAGGCCGGTAGAAATTTCGGGGTAATTGACGGAGAAGGTACCACCAAAGCCGCAGCACTGAGTGCTGTCTTTCATCTCAACAAACTCAAGCCCTTTAACATTCTTCAACAGCACCCGGGGCTGGTGGTCAATACCAAGGCCGCGATAGAGATGGCAGGAGTCATGATAGGTAACTTTTCGATTGAAAGTCGCCCCGCAGTCACTCACTCCGAGCTGATCAACGAGATATTCACTGAACTCATAACAACGTGTACCAACGGCCCGTGCCCGTTCCTGCATCTTCGGAGAATCTTTGAAGAGCTCCGGATAATGATGACGCACCATATAGACACAGGAGCCGGAGGGACAGACAATATCTTCGGAATCTTCAAAGAGTTCGATGAAGTGCAGGGCCGCCTTGCGTGCCTCCTTCTGATACCCCGCATTGAAAGAAGGCTGTCCGCAACAGGTCTGTCCGGGGGGATAGTCAAGGGGAATACCGAGTCGGTCGAAGACCGTAACCATAGCCTCGCCGACGTTGGGAAACATTGAATCAACAAGACACTGAATAAAGAGGGAAACTTTTCGTTTTGCCATGGAATTAAAGAGGAAAGGGTTTATAAAGGTGCCGGAGAAGGACTCCTGGCAGGACCTTGTAATTCGTTCACATTCGAGGCGCAGAAGGGAATTTACCGCAGGCATAACTGATATCGGAGTCTGACGCTTACCTCAACGTCTCGTTCCTCGCGTTGTCGGAGGATAAATTTTTGACTGTAACAAAGAAGCGGGCGATTATTCAAGGTTTCCAGAAGTCTGCCGACATGGCTCGGCGGCTGGTTACATGCCATCGGGCAAGACGTTTAACGATCAAACTGCTGAGGATAATATAGCACTGTTCTTTTTTTCAGGGGTGTGATTTTTTTGATGAGGAAAATTGATTTATAATGCTGCGTATTTTCCTGCAGATGAAAATGTTGCATTTCTGCCAACGCTATGAGACAAGGCATGCCTTGTCTCTACATACGGGTACCTTGAATAATCAGTCTTTCGCCCATTTTCTTCTGCGCCTTGAATCTGAACGAAATACAATATTATTCAAGGAACCCATACGACAGTGTCGGAATTACTGCCGTGCCATCTTCCACAAACAACAAAACCCCACAACTCTAAAGTTGTGGGGTTTTTATATAATGGCGGAGAAGGAGAGATTCGAACTCTCGGTACTTGCGTACACACGCGTTCCAGGCGTGCACCTTAAGCCACTCGGTCACCTCTCCGCAATAAATCTATAATACGATTACTTTTTCTTAGCAGCAACAGCAGGAGCAGCAGCAACAGCCTCTACCAGTGCTTTATCAACAGCAACAGCAACACCCAGATCTTCAACCAGAGTTACATTCGCGGGCAATGGAATATCTTTGCATTCGATTTCCTCACCAATGCCAAGGCCGGTAACATCCACAGTAATTTCATCAGGGATATCAAGAGGCTTGCCAGCAAGTTCGAAAACGCGATGATGAATATGCAAAAATCCACCAAGATCAACACCTTTAGCAACTCCCGTGTAAACAACAGGGACTTTATACTCTGTAATCTTATTGAGATCGATTTCACAGAAATCAACATGAATCAGAGAGTTGTCCACTGGATGAACCTGGATTTCACCAACACGAACGCTTCTTGCACTTCCTTCTACATCCAGAGTGACTACAGCATTGCGTCTATGGAATTGAAGCAGCTGACCATAAAGGA
>JBFHIO010000298.1:0-3216 GCA_041596435.1 Desulforhopalus sp.
AGCTCCGGTCGAGCCGCGATCTCCTGCGCCACACTCTTTACGGCAAGCAGGTTGAACGCTGTTTTATCATACTGAGGCGTATCGGCAAGCAGTTCCTCAAGTTCCGGCACATACGCTCCGAGCCCCTTGCGGTATTGTGTAAGAGCGAGAGTCTTCACCTTCAGTTCCCGGGCACACCGCACCATCAGTGCAGCTGTTTCAGCTGTTTCGTCCGCCCGATGAATAACCTCCATCAATCGCGTCTGAAGGTCAACTACTACAAGGCAGAGATGCGCCGGATCAAGGTTCTCTGGTATCATCTTTTTTCCTTTTAAATTTATATTTCTGTCAATGTAAACAGTTGTGAAACCGCAAAGCAGACAGTAACCTTAAAATGAATGCCAACCTTTTAGTAGACTCTTTTTTGTGTCGCAATTCAAGTCCGTGCTAAAAAGGTGCATTTTTTTTATTTTTCAAGACCTTCCAGCACACGAAAGTTCTTCTCAAGATTTTTTATGACGTGTATAACTTATAATTACTGATTATTTGTGCATCTTCCATGTATTTTACTTTTACCCACTCTTTCCTTCAGGCCTTCCATAATGTCAACTCTTGAAAAGTCTGTTGCCCCCTCATCCGGGACAACCCTCGACGAAGCGGCCATGATTGATGAGGAGATTGAAATTGTCTCCCAACTCTTAAAAGCCATGTCCCATCCCATCCGCCTGAAGATTCTTTGTCTGCTGCAGGATCAGGAACTCACCGTCGGCGAAATCCGCGAGCAGGTTAAAACCACCAATGCCAATGTCTCTCAGCACCTTGGGGTCCTGCGGAATCAGGGCATTATAGATTTTCGCAAGGATGCAAACTTTATCTTCAACTTCATAAGTGACAAACGCGTCGTTGAACTGATTCGAACGTTATCCGATCTTTTTTGCCCTGCGGGGTTAAAATAACCCGGCGAGAGACTTCTCACGTGAGTATCAATACGTTTTCGAAAAACGGATACAGAAGAAGAGGTCCTTGATCCCTGCCCCCCGAGCCCCAGGGAATAATTAGTTTTTTACTCTCCCGGCAGCCCTTCCCCCCTGTTTTGCTCCAGAAGATCCATGTTCACGCTATATGGGCTGATTATAATGCAATTTGTCAGTTATGAACAGTTCACCTGGTGAACAACCACTGCTCCCCCGCGATTTATTGCTGGGAACCTCAGAAAAAAAGAAACATGCAAACCGTCCGCGACATCCTGCTGAAGGCAGGGATTACTCAAATTACACACCAACTTTTTACTCTCAAGGGTACCCAGAAGTTGAGCAGCTCTATGTTGCCATGAATGGGATCTCCGCTTCCACACAGGAGGAGGCTGGTGACACTCAGCAGGACACTTTCAACGGCTCCGGCACTGCGAAAGGAACACCCCTCGCCCGTAACGGAATGCAGAGGCTGAACACTGTTCCCGGCAAACTGGACGACGGCAGCCGCAAGGCTGGCTCCGTGCTTGAAGTTATCAACGGGATCTCCGACCAAACGAATCTGCTCGCTCTTAATGCCACCACCAAAGCCGCCCATGCCGGTGAAGCAGGACGAGGTTTCGCCGTTGTTGCTGAAGAAGAACATGGACTTGCCGGACGCGCCCGCAGACTCCACTCGTGAATTGACCGCCTGTTGCACCTCTTTTTTGTCCCTGAGGAGAAAACCCTCTTCCAGCCCTGCCCTGGACAGTTCGAAAATACGGTGAGACATCCGTGTTGCCTGTGGCGCTGAAGGGAAATAAAACATCCAGAGCCTCTTGCCGGTTGACAGGTTCCACATTTCCTCTAAAGTAACAGGATTGTTTAAGTACCAAATACCTGCACATTACAAAAATGGCATCATTTAACCACAAGGACAAACCATGATTAGTGAACTTCTGAAAAGATACCTTCGAGGAAATCTGGTTACCCAGATTATCGTCGGACTCGGACTCGGCATCCTGCTTGCCTGGCTGGCCCCCGCAGTTGCCATCAAAACCGCTATCCTCGGCACCTTTTTCATCGGCGGGCTGAAGGCAGTCGCCCCGGTACTGGTCTTCGTGCTCATCACAGCGGCCATTTCCCGCCATCAGAGCAACTCCGAGGCGTTCATCCAACCCATTATCGTTCTCTACATCCTCGGCACTCTCGCCGCCTCCTTCACTGCAGTGGCCGCCAGTTTTCTCTTTCCCACCGAGCTCTCCTTCGCCACTGGCAACATCACCCAGACTCCACCGGCCAACCTGATTGAGGTACTCAAAACACTCATGATGAAGGCTGTTGTTAATCCGGTCGACGCTGTTGCTCAGAGCAACTACATTGGCATCCTTACCTGGGCAATTCTCCTCGGCATCGCTCTGCGCGGCCGCGCGGAAGGCACCATCCAGTTTCTCGGCGACTGCTCTGACGCAGTAACCCGGGTGGTAAGCTGGGTTATCAAACTCGCCCCTATCGGTATCTTCGGCATCGTTGCCTCGGTAACAGCCACCACCGGTTTCAGTGAACTGGCCAACTATGGCCGGCTGCTCCTCGTTCTTGTCGGTTCCATGGCTTTTGTCGCTCTCGTGCTCAACCCGATGCTCGTCTTTTGGAAGATCCGCAGCAACCCCTACCCGCTGGTCTTCACCTGTCTTTTTGAAAGTGGTATCACTGCTTTTTTCACCCGCAGCTCAGCCGCCAATATTCCAGTGAACATGGCCCTGTCCAGAAAACTGGGTCTCCCCCGTGACACGTACTCCATCTCCATTCCCCTCGGAGCGACTATTAACATGGCGGGAGCGGCAATAACTATTACAGTCCTCTCCCTCGCGGCAGTCCATACCCTGCACATGGAGGTCAGCCCGATGATGGCACTGATGCTCAGTGTACTGGCCGCTGTCGGAGCCTGTGGCTCCTCCGGCGTCCCGGGCGGTTCACTGCTGCTGATCCCCATGGCCTGCAGCCTTTTTCAGATTGATCCGGATATTTCCACGAAGGTAGTGGCGGTAGGTTTCATCATCGGCGTCATTCAGGACTCCTGTGAAACCGGGCTTAACTCCTCCACCGACGTCCTCTTCACGGCGGCGGCCTGTATTGCCGAGGAACGGGAAAAAAAACGGAGCATGAGTCGCGTAAAATAAGAATTTCTTACAACAAAAAAAACGCCCGGTTGAGTATTCAACCGGGCGTTTTTCTGTTTCTGCCACAACTCCTCTGATTGAACCCGCTTACAGTGGCATGATGTGAT
>JBFHIO010000299.1:0-3215 GCA_041596435.1 Desulforhopalus sp.
CCTGGGTGGACTCCATTGCCAGTTTATTTGCGTCCACTGCGAGTTGATAGGCTGCAATAAGGTTTCTGGTGTTTATTATGCTCTCCCAGAGAGAGTCAACTGAACGGTTCACAGCCCGGTCGGCAACCTTGACCTGCTCTTTTGCTTCTTTGGCCCGCCTCGAGGCAGCAACGGTGGCTGCTGTGTCCCGGCCTCCTGATAAAAGTGTGCCTTTAACCTTTAAACCTATTTCTGACTCCCGGCTTTCTTCTCCGTAACCAGCCAGGCCGCCATCAGGATCGTTTTCCGTGTAGTTTGCAAAGAGCACCAGTGAAGGAAGAAACCTGCTTTTTGCTGCGCGCAGGGTAAACCTGGCCATTTTCAACTCCAACTGTCTTAATCCCAGATCACTATTGTTGAGCCGGGCAATCTCGTGCCAGCTGGCAAGGTTTGAGGCAAGGTCTGGCAGTATAGTGTCTGCAGGAAGATCTTCTATTTCTTCGCTGAGCTGCTGATGAATAATTTCTTCCAGCGCTGTTCTGGCATTATCAAGCTCTGTTTTCCGGGCGATCTCTGCTGCCAGCGACAAGCGATAACGGGCTTCAGCATTGTGTTGATCTGTAATGGTGCCAAAGCCAAGCCTCAGCTTTTCTTTTGTTGTCTCCAGTTGATGGAGCAGGGCCACACTTTCTTTTTTGGCGAGTTCCTGGTTTTGTCGGCTGGAAAGTACGTCGTAATAGCGCTCATGTATCTGCAACCACAGCTCTTCAAACGCTTTCTTTTTCTCTATCTCCGCCATATCCATCTCGGTTACCCCGCGAAGGGCAATAGAGGCTTTTTCCAGATCTATGACAGGCTGTTCCAGCTCAATGTAGAGCTCTTTCTCATAATAATTGGCCACAGCGTCTTCCAAGGCAGACACCTCCTCAGGATGCGTAGAATCGTGGCTTCTCATGTAGCTGGCATAGCCGGAAACAACAGGCCCATACCCGGCCACCGCCTGCCATCCGTCAGCAGTTCGCGCCTCTGCGGCAAACGTTTCTGCCTGCAGGCGGGCATCGGTTTCCAGTGCAAGTTCGACGACTTCATCCAGTGAAAGTGCAGTTACGCTTGAAGGAAACACGTTCAACCCAACAAGTAAAAGGGACCATGCTGCTGATTTAATGGTACAAACCATCTGTTTCATATTACTGTACAGTAGAAGAATTGTTGGAATCCGTGGTGTTGCTTTTTTCAGAAGATGTTGTCCCGTCTGTGTTATCACGGGGCTTGAGGATTCTGGCTTTAATGCCTCCTGTTTTTGGATCGGGAACAATCATTTTTATGGTCTGGCCGGGGAATTCATTCTTTTGGATATCCCGAAGCATATTTTCAACGCCTCCAAAGGGGGCTGTAATATCTATAATCCACAGGTTCTCTCCTGATTTCCAGTCTTCGGGCCGTAGCTTTCCTCCATTGTGAAAGAGCCTTTTTTCTGCATCTTCGTCGAGAAACGCCCAGCTGATAAATGAGACAGGATACTCCTTTTTCATATACAGCTTGCATTGTCCACTCACCAACGGTGGAAGCAAAAGCCATTCAAGATCGCTGATAAATTGAAAACGCCTGTGGGACGACTGCATATAGAGCATTATTACTGGTCCCATCGCTGGTAAACGTTTGAGAACCTTGAGCGATTGCGCATGTATATGTTCCTTTGTCGTTTCGTTGTCTTCTGCTTCACTCGACTTTATTTCGCTGTCCTGCTGCTTTTCATTCGCCATTGTTACATCTCCCGTAAACTTTTATCTTTGTAGCGAAAAAGTGGTCCGAGAAAATATTGAATAACCCTTCTCTTACCCACCTTTATATCTGTTGTGACTGTCATTCCCGGAGAAAGTACGCCCTGTCTGCCGTTGATGATATTTGGTAATTTGTAGTTACTGAGTGCCACTCGAATGGGGTAGCTCGGTCCCAGTTCCTTATCTATCACCACATCCCGTGCAACCCATTCAATGGTGCCCTTGAGGTCTCCATATCTGGTAAAAGGATAGGCGCTTACTTTTACCGAGACCTCCTGATCTTCGGTAATAAAGCCGATATCCTTGTTGAGTATTTTAGCCTCTACTTCCAGACCACTATCGGTTGGGACGATAACCATAAGTGGCTGGGCGGCTGTCACTACGCCTCCTATGGTGTTTATCGCCAATTGTTGGACGATACCGTCTGCAGGCGCCTTGAGTTCCAGGTGTGTTTGTTTGTTGGCTGCTCTGAACTGTTCGTGTTTTAAGCTTTCCCAGTTGTTTCTTTCTTTTGCGAGCTGGTCGAGTATATCGCGCCTGTACTCTGTTGCAGCCAGGGTCTTTTCTTCTTTTGCACGTTCAAGCCGTGCTGCAACCTCTTCAAATGTACTTTTGGCGGACAGCAGGTTCTGCTGTGCATCACTCATCTCAATCTTTGCCTGCAGGAGTTCGGCAGCAGGAATGAGCTTTCGCTCGGCCAGGGCACTTTTTTTATCGTATATTTTCTGGGACAGGGGCAATGACCGGGTCAGGCGGGTCACGTTTGATTTCAGTGCATCGCGCTCTGCTGTGCAGCGGCGGATTTCAAGTGCCAGGGTGTCAACGCGTTCTTTGTGTACAGTCAGAGAGTGTTCAAGAAGACGCTCGTGGAGGTTTGCGGTTTGCGGGTCTGCCGTCTCTGGCGGGGTAAAGAGGGTGGCATCTTCGCTCAGCTGAGCGTTAAGGCGCAGGAGTGTCAGCTCTGATTTAGAGAGTTCATTGTTAATAGTACTGATATCGTTTGAGCTGTCCGTATTATCCATTGATATAAGAAGGTCGCCTTTTTTCACCAGCTGCCCGTCCCGGACGTGGATGGCACTGACAATTCCTGGTTCCAGGGGTTGCACGACTTTTACCTTGCCTTTGGGGATGACAACCCCCATGCCATTGACCACGATGTCCATCTGCGCATACCAGGACCAGCCGATCAAAAAGGCGGCAAATACCACGATGAAGATCAACATGGCCCTTGAAAATGGTGCAGGCGGCCGGTCAAGCACTTCGAGTGTTGCCGGCATAAACTCAAAGTTCCTGCGAAGCTCTGCTGCGGAGGGGCTTTGGGCTTTTCTCTGCTCCGGAGAATTCGAATCAAATTTTTCAGTTTTTTGTAAATCAGACATAGCTGCCCTCATGAATTTTGTGCAGGGTTGCAAAACGCCCATTTGCCGATAAGAGAACCTCTGGTTTGTCGTTTTC
>JBFHIO010000300.1:0-3214 GCA_041596435.1 Desulforhopalus sp.
ACGACCCGGTTCCGCCCGTTCTCTTTCGCCTCATACAATCCGGAATCCGCCCGTTTCAACAAGGAATCAACGGTATCTCCGGGGTTGTATTCTGCCACTCCGCAACTGATCGTCACCGCACATCCAGGTGAAAAGCTGAACTCCTCCACCCGTTTCCGCAGCTTCTCAGCGAGCGTCACAGCCCCGTCATATGCGGTCTTTGCCAGAATAAGAACGAACTCCTCCCCGCCGAAACGCCCGACGAGATCGGAACCGCGAACATGTGTTCTGAAAATTTGTGCCAGTTCTTTAAGGACTTCATCCCCCGCCTGATGACCGAGGGAATCATTCACTTTTTTGAAAAAATCGACATCTGCAATAAGAAAGGAGAAGGGCGCGCCGTATCGTTTTGCAAGGGCAATCTCCCCTTTGAGAAAAGTGTCAATTCCCATGCGGTTGCATACGCTGGTAAGGGGATCAGTAATGGCCATTTTCTCTACTACTTTCTTCTCCGTAACATCGGTGAGGATGATAGTATAGCACTCCTCCCCTCTACGCCCGCCAGAGACTGTCTGCTCAGCCCACCAGCTGCGACCGTCTCTGTCAATTCCTATCAATTCTTTTGCCTTAAGAAGATCAGCCAGATCCCCGCTGTTATGCTGGCTGATTCCTTTCTCCGAGCGCTCAAAGATCTCTGTGTAATTGAGACGGGTCACCTCGTCAGGCCCCCACTTCAACTGCCTGCGAAAAGCAGATGTGCTATCAAGAATACGTCCGTCTTTTTCCATGTGCAGCATCATGACAAAGCGGTCGATGATAACGCCAAGATTCTGCAGCCGAGTCACCGTATCCCTCAATTTTCGCTGCAGCTGCAGCGGGAACCCCGAGAGAAACCAGGCGAGCGGAACACTGATCGCCAGCAAAAAGAGGAGCATCCACAGCAGGGTTAAATAATTCCCCCGTTGCAGACGGCTGATGTATTCCCCCTTTTCTTTTAAAACAAGGTAGATATTCTGTGAGTTTTCCAGCAAATCCCCCACGTAGCTGAAAGAAAACCCCTTTGCTTCGAGCTCTTTGCCTTCGCTGAGATCAAGATTCTCCAGTCCATTTTCCTTCAGCAGATTACGCCCGGTAGCAAGCTGCACACTCCAGCGCAGATCCGGGTTGGCACTGTAGATATAGTTTCCCTTGTCATCAATAAGAAACACCTCAAAATCCTTTAACTTCACAAGACGCTGAAAAAGAGGCTCAAGGAGCATGTTGATGATTATTATTCCCCGCCTCTCACCACTCTGAAAGAGTGGCGCGGCAACACGCAGGGTTGGCCGCCAGGGAACCTCTATCTTGCCTTCCTCCATATTAAGATCAATATCGGAGCGCCAGAACCTTCCCTCCGGCAATGCCATTGTCCTTGTGAAATAGGAGTGCTGGCCCTTGTTCTGCAGCGCATTGTCGCTGATAATCTGCGGTTTCTGCCCCGACGCCTGCCTGTCTACACGAACCATTTCATACCCATCGTTGTCGATATAACGAACCTGCATATAGTTGGGATGGTCCTCAGCAGTAAAGAGAAACAGCTCAATCAGCCGCTGGCGTGTAGCAGGATTTGGCATCTTAAGAAAATAAGTAAGAAGGGGATTATCCTGCAGTCCGGAAAGAGTGTCTTCAGCCTCTTTTGTCAGAGTAAAGATAAAGCGACGCTGCTCAAGGGCGTAATGATAATCCTGACGAATACGATTATGTATATTTTCAGAACTGCGATAGTAAAGGATGGCAATTGTAACCGTTATCAGCAGCAGCCCAAAGAAAAGGAAGCTGAAGAGAAACCACAATCGATATCGTTTTTCTGAGGGAAAGAATTCAAATTGGAAGGGCTGTGACATGGTATTATGAAGGTAGAGGGAAGGTGTTAAATAAGTTTATCCGCTCTTTCTGCAAAACGCCACCGGTAAACAGAGGAAACGCGTTAACAAAAGAGCAGAAGAAAAAATCCACCCGGGAAAGACTTCTACAGACGACTCCAGGCAGGTCGAGGAAGCGCCTGTACTTTCTTCACTGCATGATTTCCTGAGCAGCAGAAGAGAAAATCACCGCCATCAGCAACACAAGTAACAGTGACCACAGCACCACGGCCCTGCGCCGCGCCGCCTTCGCCTTCCCTTCTCCCCACCACGTCCGTGGAGTAACACCGCGGGCACGGAAGGTAAGAACCCCCGCAAGGTTGATACCAATGATATTGGCAGCAAAGAGGAGAAAAGCACGCAGCCCCGCCTGCAGCTCCCCTGCCCCCAGCAGCAGACCAACGACGGTGAGCGGCGGCAGCAGGGCCACCGCGACCATCACCCCGATGAGGGTCGAGGAAGTCCCGGTAGTGATAGCCCACACTCCAGCACAACCAGAGGCAAAGGCCAGCACAACATCGAAAAGAGTCGGGCGGGTGCGGGCCGCAATCTCACCAAGAGTGAGCAGCGACGTCTGCGGGTTGAACAGCTGCCAGCAGAACCCGAAACATATCGTCAGAACCAGCACGAGGCTGATGCCTGCGACCAGGGTCTTCAAGGCACGGTTGCCCAGCTCTTTTTCGGCCAGGCAGGTAGAGAGCGCCAGTGCGACATTGGGCCCCAGAAAGGGGGCAATTACCATAGCGCCAATGATCACCGCCACGTTATTGGTGAGCAGACCGACAGCGGCGACCACTGCAGCAAGCGTTGTCATTACCATGAACGTACGGGAAAGACGCGCGCTGTCGGAGATGGAGGCAAAGAGCTCTTCCCGACTCACCCGCGCGGCCTTCGCCAGCTTCTCCTCCTTAATCTCCTCCGCCGTCTTCTCGGTGTTATCTTTCTTCTCCCGCTCAGGTTCCCGGGGGCGCGGCAGTGAGGCCGCCACGGAGAAAACGATAAGATGAAAACCATCAATACCGGTAAAGGTCCGCTCAAAGACATCCATGATCACCTCGCTCCTCTCCGCCTCAACCAGCACGTTGACCACAAAATTCTCCTTCGAGATCTCCTCCTGCCAGAAACGCAACTCCTCATACCGGGTGAGCAGGCCAAGTCCCCGTTCCTTCTCCACCCAGGGGAGGAGTATTTTTAAAAACCTTTGTGCCATCTCTTTCCTCAAGGAAATATTCTTTTATCTTATTAAAAATACGCCATTCTACCACCGCATCCCAAATGAAGAAACCAGGATGACAAAAAACGGATACACTCTTATACTTAAATAAATATTGAAA
>JBFHIO010000301.1:0-3211 GCA_041596435.1 Desulforhopalus sp.
CCACGCCTTTCGTATTCTGCGTACGGTGAAGAACCGTTTCGGTTCCGCCAGTGAGATCGGTGTGTTCGAGATGAAAGAAGAGGGGCTGGTGGAAGTGAAGAATCCCTCCGAGATCTTCCTTGCCGAGCGTCCTCTTGATGAACCCGGTTCGGTGGTGTTGCCGAGTGTGGAGGGGACCCGTCCCATCCTTGTAGAGGTTCAGGCTCTGGTCAGCCCCACCAATCTTGGTACTGCCCGGCGTACAGCCATCGGCACGGATCACCAGCGACTCTCCCTGCTTTGTGCCATTCTCGAGAAAAAAGGCGGTATGGATATGTACGGCAACGATGTTTTTGTCAACATTGCCGGTGGTATTCGCATTGACGAAACGGCGCTTGATCTCGGAGTGGTGTGCGCCCTTGCCTCCAGCCTGCTGAATAAACCTATCCCCTCAAATACGGCGGTTTGCGGTGAGATTGGACTTGCGGGAGAGGTTCGTGCCGTAGGCCATATGGAGGTTCGGGCGAAGGAGGCACAGCGTCTCGGCTTCTCCCGTCTCATCCTTCCGGAAACAAATCGGCAGCGGCTTAAACTGCCAGCGGGGATCGAACTGGTCGGTGTTAACAATATTGACGAATTGATGAATATTGTCTTTCGGGCACAATAATGATAAAATAAAAAGTTTGTCTGAAGGTTTCTTTTAAACACCTTTGAAAACTCAACCCATCAACAGCGGGGAAGATAATGTCACACGCACATCAAGATGACGAAAGTGTTAATGTTAAAGTTGCAATTATCCTTATAGGGGTATTTTTTACTATAACGCTTATCGCTCTCTGGAGCTGAAATTACAGACGTGGAGCAGGTGCGTAACGCAACCAGAGAGAGCAGGATCGGAGAGGAGCGCCAGGTTGTCATCCTTATGACGGATATGGTGCATTATGCCAATATTTCAGCAGAGATGGCACCTTCTGAGATCTGTGCCTTTCTCTCTCTCTACCACAACAATATCCGCAGTATCATCGACGATGAAGCCTTTCAGCCGATGGAGATTGAACCTACCGGCGGCGACGGCAGTATCATCACCTTTGATAAACGTCCCGGGGAGACTTCTTCCGGAATCTGCACGCGGGCGCTGCTGGTGGCAATGCGTCTGGCCAGTGCAATCTGCGAATCACGCCTTGTTCCCACCCGCATGGGGTTGATGCTCGGGCACATTGTTGAGTCAAAAATCGGCGAAAAAACGGTGAAGTGCGGCTCCTGTTTTGCTGTTGCCAACCGTCTTGAAGAGCTTTCCGGGTATTTTGGCACCCATTTTCTTATGGACCGTGAGATTGCCCGCCATCAGCAGGGATTCGATGACTACGTGGTGAACGTCGCCAAGGTGAGTCTTACCAGCGTACCTCATCCGCTCAATCTTTTTACGGTCTATGCTCCTGGCAGTCCCTCTGTTCCCGAAGATGTCGATAAAGAAAAGCTCAAGGAGATGATTCGCCTTAAAAACGAGGCGATGGACTTTTTCTCCGGTAACATTTTAGAGGATATCGTCCCGGACTTTCCCCGGGTGCGCGAAGCGCTGCTGGAGAGCCAGTCGATGTTCAAAGAGCTTACCGGCCATGTTGACCAGGCGACCGGCCGCATTCTTGAGTATATCCGTGAAATGCCACGCCCTGCAGCTACTTTCAAGAACAATGGCATGGAACTGCTGGAGAAAAAACGGGACTCCTTCGGCGAACGTCTTTTCCATCTGTCAAAAGAGCTGCTGCGGGCAATAAATCCTGATTTTTTTGAGGTTCTGGTGGAGGATACCACCTGGGAGCGCTATTTCAAACTGGAGTGGTTTCACGAAGGGGATACTATTATTGAGATTGGCGCTGAGGCAGATGGTATCTACTACATTGACCATGGCAGGGCCTGCACGTACAACGCCGAGGGTGAATTACTCTCCACCATGACGAACGGGGCGGTTTTCGGCGAGATGGCGTATTTCGGCAATGAGAAGAAACGGACTGCTACGGTTCTTGCCGCCACTGAGGTTGTGGTCCGGCGAATCGCCACAGAGGATTTCGAAAAGTTGCCGGTGATCATTAAAATATTTGAGACCATTGCTGAAAATCGCAAAAAAGATATTTCGCATCGACAGGAACAATAGTCCGCCAGCAGTATTTACAGAAGGTGCCCAGAAAATTAAAAGCCCCGTGGCCGGTATGGTCGCGGGGCTTTTTTTGTCTTATCTGGTGACGGGTTACGGCGCAGTGAGAACAATGAAGGTGGAGAACTCGCCGTTGCGGACTCTGAGCAGGAGTTTCTTCGGGGACTCCGAACCGCTGCTGAGATCGTCGAGGTCACTTAATTTTTTTACTCTGCGGCGGTTTATCTCCTCGACCAGCTGACCTGGCTCAATGCCCGCACGGGCTGCGGGGCTGCCTGGTACCACACTGGTGATGAGCAGGCCACTGCCCGGCTGATAGCCGTGTTGAAGCGATGTATTGTCAGAGAGCTCCTGGAGAGAGAGTCCCAGATGGGTGAATTTGCTGTGTGGCCCGGAAGGGAGCTGTGACAGTGCCTGTCCGGGGTTCACTCCGCGTTCGTCGAGAGTGACCGGGATGAGTTTCTCCTCCCTGTCGCGGGTAATGGAGAGGAGGGTGCGGGTGCCGGGGCTGAGCATGGCGACGCTGTTGCGCAGGTCGGAAATAGTGTTCACCGGGATATTATCCAGCTTCTTGATAACGTCCCCCGGGTGGATTCCGGCGATGGAGGCGGGGGAAGAAGGATCCACCTGGCTGACCAGTACACCGGCGGTGCTCTGCAGATTGAAGGTGGCAGCGAGGTCCGGGGTGAGCTCCTGCACCACGGTGCCGAGCCAGCCACGGGTGACGTGACCGAACTGCTGAAGCTGCTGTTTTATCGTGCGTGCCATATTGATGGGAATGGCGAAGCCGATTCCCAGGGAGCCGCCGTTGCTGGAAAAAAGGGCTGTGTTGATCCCTACGACCTCGCCGTTGGTGTTGAGCAGTGGTCCACCGCTGTTACCCGGGTTGATAGCTGCATCAGTCTGAATAAAATTTTCATATTCTGTGATCCCTATGCTGTTGCGGCCTGTCGCGCTTATCGATCCGGTGGTGACAGTCTGATTGAGGCCAAAGGGATTGCCGATGGCGATAACCCACTCACCGGCCTGCAGGGTACTGGAATCGCCCAGGGGCAGCACCGGCAGTTCCGGGGCAGCAGC
>JBFHIO010000302.1:0-3208 GCA_041596435.1 Desulforhopalus sp.
AGTAGACTCATCAACAGTGCCCCGAGAAGTAGTAACTATTGACGACATCCGCTACCCCATCCCCGCTCCCTGGGCAGGCAACCGACTGAAGGCCCCTGTTTTTTCTCTTGCCACCTTCAAGCAGATTCCACCAATCCATGTTCATGACGGGAAAAAGACATATCTCAAAAAAAATGCATGGAAGCCTCTGATGGCCATGATTCTTGCGGCACGAAAGGATGGCGTTATCCTTCAGGTCGAAACAGCCTACCGCAGTTACGATACCCAGAGGGATATCTTCAGGCGCAAGTTCCGTCAGGGGCGTACCTGGGAGGACGTGGTACGCTATGTCGCTCCGCCGGGCTACTCGGAACACATGCTCGGCACAGTTCTCGATTTCTATCCCTCCGGCTGGCATTTTGCCTCCACCAAAGCCTACGGCTGGCTGAAACAGCACGCAGGAGAATTTGGCTTTATTGAATCCTATCCTGAAATCAAGCGCTCCGGCGGAATGCCCCTCACATGGGAGAGCTGGCACTGGCGCTATATCGGCAAACAAATACCTCCAGGAGACACCGCACAGGTTGTTCCGCAGGATATAGAGATCAACACTCCAGAACCAGAAGAAAACCTGCCAACCTTTGAGGAGATAAAAACAGAAGCAGCGGAGTCTTTATCCCCATCCTTGTCATCGGAAGAGGCCATGCCCCCAGGTCCCGAAGTGCAGGAAGAGGCTCCGCCCGACCCGGGTGAGATGCCTCTGCCTCCCCCTGCGGAGCTGTCAGATTTCTAAAGGGGACAGCAAATAACCAGTCTTTCACCCATCTTCTCAGGCGCAGGACAACACAAAAAAAGAGTCTGTCGGGTTACCCCGACAGACTCTTTTTTGTTTCATAACTCGGAGAAATTTTTACTTCAGGGGAATTCCAGCTTCTTTAGCGCGATCAGCAATGTGTTTCACAAAAATCTCTGCGAATGCATCATTTTCACCCAGACCGTGCAAAACAGGCTTCACGTTGAAACCAGCTTTGGTAAGAATGCTCTTCCAGGAATCGTCCTCATCCCCTGCCATATCGTTGGTGGCATGGTCACCGGCAACGATCATAAAGGCTTTGAGCATAATTTTATCGGCACCGTCATGTTTTAACTGACGGGCAACATCTACAACCGTAGGGGCACCTTCTACAACTCCGACAATGGTCTTCACATCCGGATACTGTTTTTTCATTTCCCGCTGCAGAGAATTGTAAATCCCTGTTGACCAGTGTTCGTTACCATGTCCCATATAAACAAGGGTTCTTCCCTCTTTTTTTGCAAGGGCAACATCCGGAGCCAGGGTTTTCACTGCCTCGGTTACATCTTCATGGTATGGATGGAGATCGCCAGGTCCACCAAGGGCAGGCCGCCCCATGACGATTTTATTGATGGGCATCCATTTTTCTTTGAGTGTTTTAATTGAACCCAGTGCATCAACATATTGCAGGAGATCTGTCGACTCCTCCATGAAAAAGATGTGAGTCGGTTGAACAACAATGTTCGTATACCCGTCTTCTACGAGATCTCCAACAGTGGCAATGATATTTTGTACATAAAGGACTTCTTTCGGGACACCCTGATCCAGCCATTTTTGGGGTTCAGCCTGACGCCTGCTCCAGACGGAACGAATAATGTTTGAGGTAAAGGTAAGGCGAACTTCGGTTTTCGGATACGCCTTTTTCACATGATTGAGAATGTTGGTAATGGATTTTACTCCTGAGGGAACGGTTGTCCCAAAGGAGGCAATCACAATAGCCGACTTGCCCCGTTCGATCTGCATTCCTGTAGCGCAGGCCATACCTGCCATTGCCCCCATGCATAATGTGAGAAGAGATACTTTCACAAACTGTTTCATCGTAACTCCTGTAACCAATAATTCAGTCCGGAGAAACAAACGCCCCGGACCATAATAAATGATCCGGGGTGCCCTCTACCTCGTATCGCAAAATATGCCCTTTCCACGGTGCACATTTCATCCCTTCATCAGGCAGGCTTTCTGGCTTCCGATCTCCCTACTTACCGCGTCTTCCCAGCGTTTTCAGCCAGTGACATTATCCGGTGTTCGTCACGGTTACAGCGGCGGGCCCGCGCCGGATTTTAACCGGCTTTCCTCTTCACGTCTTACAACGCACCTGATGCTTTGGAATGAAGTATAGACCTTTCATTTTTTCTCCGCCAACACTTTTCCTGGCATATGCAAAAAAAGATATTAAACGTGGTCTCATTTATCAGAAAGGCCTCATTCCAACATATTTTCAGTGGGTTAATCCCTCAGAAGAGGTCATCCTCTGGTGAAAGAAGCGAAAGTGTAGTCGCCAACCAGCACCCGCTATCAAAACAATAAAAAAATCCCCGCGTATTATGATAATACGCGGGGATTCAGGTCGACAAAGCTGGCGTCGGCGTACCAGCGTTCTTTCAACTCTATTTATCTCAGCCAACTTCCATCCAGTCCGTCCACAGTGATGCCGCAAGTTCTGAACTCAAATCTGACTGCTCACTGGAACTGTCTTCATAGGCGGCAATTGCCTCAGCGGTCGGCGGAGGTGGAGGCGGTGGAGGCGGTTCCTCAGAGCTGATATTTGCGTTCATGATCCCGGCAAGGGTGGAGGAATTGCTTCCACCAATGGAAGAGAGCAACTCATCAGAGGAAGCGAACAAATCTTCTGAAAAAGCAGAACTATCATCTGAAGAAGTACTTTCCGCCGGAGGAGGAGGTGGCGGTGGAGGTGGCGCCGAGGCCTGCTGAACCTCCGCATAACTGTCCGTAGAGATCGAACTCGTCGAACTCGTCGAACTGGTTAACAGTTGCGACAGCGAAGAAAACCCTCCGCTGATCCCACTTAATGCATCCATAACGGAATCTCCTATAAATTAAGTGTATGGGGATCTTGAAACAGCTTGTATTTCGTTCATCTTCAAGGCACAGAAGAAAATTTACCACAGGGATATCGTTGATATCAGAGCCCAGCGTTTACCTCCGAGGATAAACTTTTAACTGTAACGAAGAAGACAGGCAAAAGAGTGATGATTCAAGGTTCCCTTTATGTCCCTCATTTTTTTCTTCGGCAGCTTCAGGAAAAAACTTTAGCGTTTTTTTTGTTTCCTTTTTTGCAGCAGGAGACACCCTGTACTGTGTGATTTCAGGGAACCTTGAACCCACTTGTATTGCGTTCACATTCGAGGCACAGGG
>JBFHIO010000303.1:0-3203 GCA_041596435.1 Desulforhopalus sp.
CAGTCAAAAATTTATCCTCCGACAAAGCAAGGAACGAGACGTCGAGGTAAGCACTATACTCCGATATCAAAGTGTTTCAAAAAACCCCGCAGTTACAAAATCTACACTTTTTGTTCAATCACCAATTCATCCCACAATGGCCCGAGGTTTGAGCAGCCCGTTGCTTGCATCATCCATTTCAATATTTATCAGTATAGTGATCGTGACCCATTTGAGGTTACGCTGCGGGAAAGAAACAGGAGATACAGTCCATGAGCTGCTCCTTCACAGAAACAATACCCATAAAATTTTGAGAGATCGTTGCAGCGAAATCTATTCCGCTGTCTGAAAAACAATGACGGTGCCGTCAATCAGCACCTCAGGGAGATGAAAATATGAGCAGT
Source organism: Desulforhopalus sp. (assembly GCA_041596435.1). GTDB lineage: Bacteria > Desulfobacterota > Desulfobulbia > Desulfobulbales > Desulfocapsaceae > Desulforhopalus. The sequence continues at coordinate 384 of JBFHIO010000303.1, forward strand.
CTTCAAAATACCATTCAGCAACAACACAAAGACCCCGTCTGCAACATGGAGGTCTCAAGCGATTCCAAATTTCATTATCATCATAAAGGTAAAGATTATTACTTTTGCTGTGAACATTGCCTGCATAAATTCAAGGAGCAGCCAGAGCACTATCTCAACCCGCGTCCCCCGGTAGAGCATGAAGAGCACAGCGAGGGGAACACCTATACCTGCCCCATGCATCTCGAGATTGTACAAGATCATCCCGGCAGCTGCCCTAAATGCGGGATGGCACTTGAATCGGTTAACATCTCTGCCGGTGAAGAAAAAAATGAAGAACTTATCTATATGAGCAGCCGATTCTGGATATGCACCGTGCTCGCTCTGCCGATTTTCTTCCTCGCCATGACTGCGGACATGGTTCCCGCCTGGTTGCCGAACTGGCTTTCAATGCACTCTGTCCAGTGGATTGAGTTCGCGCTGGCAACACCTGTTGTGCTCTGGGGAGGATGGCCTTTCTTTGTGCGTGGCTGGCAATCTCTTCGAACCTGGAACCTCAACATGTTTACCCTGATTGCACTGGGTGTCTCTGTCACCTGGGTGTACAGCGTTGTGGCCCTGCTGGTTCCACACATTTTCCCACCCGTCATGCAGATGGAAGGCGGTTTGGTAGCAGTCTACTTTGAAGCAGCTGCCATGATTACGGCGCTGGTTCTCATGGGACAGGTTCTCGAACTGCGCGCCCGCTCACGAACCAACGCAGCCATCCAGACCCTGCTTGGCCTTGCTCCCAATACGGCCCGCATAGTGCGCGATGATGGAACAGAAGAAGATGTCCCGCTGGATGAGGTACAGTCTGGCGATACGTTGCGGATTCGGCCCGGCGAGAAAGTTCCGGTGGATGGAACGGTCATTGAGGGTGAAAGCAATGTAGACGAATCCATGGTTACCGGTGAGCCCATTCCTGTGGCAAAATTAAACGGTGAGAAACTCATCGGAGCAACGGTGAATGGCACAGGCAGTTTGTTGATGCGGGCGGAAAAAGTAGGCTCCGATACCCTGCTTTCACAAATCGTAAAAATGGTTGCTGATGCACAACGCACCCGGGCTCCCATACAAAAATTAGCGGATCTGGTGGCAAGCTATTTTGTTCCCGCCGTGGTTGCTGCGGCAGCCGTCGCTTTTCTTGCCTGGTGGGTGTGGGGTCCGGAACCACGCCTGGCACATGCAATGGTGAATGCGGTTGCGGTTCTTATTATCGCCTGCCCGTGTGCACTGGGGCTTGCAACACCAATTTCCATTATGACAGGTACGGGGCGTGGCGCTCTGGAAGGAGTGTTAATTAAGAATGCCGAAGCACTTGAGATTATGGAAAAAGTTAAAATTCTGGTTGTAGATAAAACTGGAACGTTGACTGAAGGCAAGCCAAAGCTGGTTGTCGTACAGGCGGAAGCCGGGTTTACCGAAGATGAAATATTGCGCATGGCCGCCAGTGTCGAACGCGCCAGTGAACATCCTCTGGCGGAGGCTGTCGTTCATGGAGCAGAAGAGAAGGGAATCACGCTGGTAAAAGCCAGCAGCTTTCAATCAATTACAGGCAAAGGTGTTATCGGCGAAGTGGGTGAACACAGGGTAGCAGTCGGTAATATAAAATTGCTGGAAGAACTGAATATCAAAACAGGAGACCTGCCTCAGCAGGCCGACAAACAACGCGTCCAGGGAATGACCGTCATGCTGATTGCAATTGATGGCAAAGCCGCAGGTTTAATCGGTGTTGCTGATCCCATCAAAGAAGCGACCGCCGAAGCCATTCGCGACCTGCATGCAGAAGGCATCCGTATCGTCATGCTTACGGGTGACAGTGAGTCGACTGCAAAAGCGGTTGCCGAAAAACTGGGCATAGACGAAGTGCATTCTGAAGTAACACCAGAACAAAAAGCAGAACTCATCAAACAGCTGCAGGCAGACGGGTCTATCGTGGCAATGGCAGGTGATGGCATTAACGATGCCCCGGCACTGGCACAGGCCCAGGTGGGTATTGCCATGGGCACCGGAACCGATGTGGCAATAGAAAGTGCCGGTATCACTTTAGTTAAAGGGGATTTGCGTAAGATTGTCAGAGCCAGAAAATTGAGCCGCGCCACTATGCGTAATATCCGGCAAAATTTATTCTTTGCCTTTGTGTACAATACAGCGGGCATTCCGATTGCCGCGGGAATTCTGTATCCATTCTTTGGCATACTGCTGTCGCCCATGATTGCTGCCGCTGCCATGAGTTTCAGTTCGGTTTCTGTGATCAGCAATTCACTCAGTTTAAAAGGGATGAAATTATAAAAAAGCGCCAGTTCCTGAAGAAAGGAAAGAGTGTGGGGAAGAAAAAAGGCACTTACAGAGAATGTTCTGTAAGTGCCTTAATTTATTGGAGCGGGAAACGAGATTCGAACTCGCGACCTTCAGCTTGGGAAGCTGACACTCTACCACTGAGTTATTCCCGCAAAGAGCTACTGTGAGCGCTTTTAATTACTAAATTTCCCCTCTTCTGTCCAGTCCTTTTCTGCACTTGATACAAGGTCTTTCCTCTCCATCGCTTTTCCCGGGAAGAGGAGCGTGAAGGTCGTCCCCTCGCCTTTCACACTCTCCACACCGGCTCGGCCGTTATGGGCCTGCACGATATGTTTAACAATGGCAAGACCAAGTCCCGTACCGCCGAGTTGTCGACTGCGCGCCTTGTCCGGCCTGTAGAAACGCTCGAAGTTCCGGTCAAGATGCTCCCTGCCGATACCAATACCGTTATCTCTCACCTGCAGGATAATCTCCTCCCCCGCTGTGCCGCAGCACTTC
>JBFHIO010000304.1:0-3202 GCA_041596435.1 Desulforhopalus sp.
AACCACCCTCTGCCTGCACCCGAAAAATTTTTGCCATACTGCTGCGCCGCCTGCTTGGTCTGCGCTATCGGGTACAGGTAAACGGCCTGGAGAAAATAAAGAAAAAAGGACCAACCGGCATCCTCTTTCTCCCCAACCATCCGGCGTTGATTGATCCGGTTATTGTCAGCTCTCAGCTGCTGGACTCCTTTGCTCCCCGGCCGCTCTCCGATGCGAGGCAGCTCTCCCAGCCATTCGTGCGTCTCGCCACCAGCGTGCTCAACCCGATCTCCATCCCCGATTCCCACGAAGCCGGCCTCTTAACGAAGAAACAGATCCTCAAAGGGATGCAGCTCGTAGCAGACGCTCTGAAAAACGGTGATAACATACTCTTCTACCCCGCCGGACGCCTCAACCGCTCGGCACAGGAAGACCTTGGAGCCAACAGCGGGGTTGAGTATATCCTGAAAAAAATTCCGGGAGTGCAGGTGATAGTGGTACGTTCCAACGGTTTATGGGGCAGCAGCTTCAGCCGTGCGGAAGCTCCGCCCGCCCTCTTCGGCCAGTTGCGCAGCTACCTGACCGCACTCGCCGCCAACCTGCTCTTTTTTGTGCCGAAACGTCCGGTACGACTCGATTTTTTTGAAGATGAAGAGATTCACCATCTTGACAACCGTCAGGAGATCAACCGCCATCTGGAATCCCTGTACAACGCCCTGCCGATACACTGTGAACGCTGGCCGCTCTACTGGTGGCAAGGCTCCCGGCCGGAACTGCTGCCCGAGCCGAAAAGTGTGGAGGGACTGACTAAAGAGAAGATCAGGGAGCCCCTTGAGGTGGTAGATGACCACCTGCGCAAACGGGTATTAAAAAAGGTAGCCGAATACGCGGGGACAGCAGTGGAAGGACCGGAAAATCTCTCCGCAAATCTCGGTCTCGACAGCCTCATCCTTATGGAACTCGCAGCGTGGATTGAGAGTGAATACGGGGTTACGATTAACGATCCGGGGATCCTTGAAACAGCGAATCACTGCGTGCTTGCCGCTGCCGGCGTCGTTCTCGGCACCATGGAGAAGATAAACCCGCCGAGTGAAGCGTGGTTTGCACCCCGGGAGGAGTTTATTCTGCCACAGACTCTGGAGGGGGCCAACATCGGCGAGCTGTTCCTGCAGCGCACCTTGAAGACACCGAAGCAGATAATCTTCGCCGACCAGACCTCCGGCGAGCGCAGCTACCGCGATCTGCTCACCGCCGTCCTGCTCCTTCGGCCACAGTTGAAAAAGATCAACGCGAAGCGGGTTGGTATCATGCTGCCCGCTTCAGTGAGTGCCTCCATCGCCTGGCTGGCCGTCATTCTCGCCGGGAAAACGCCGGTCATGTTTAACTGGACCTCCGGAATCGGTAATATGCAGAACGCCGTCAGACAGACAGAGGTAGACACCATAATATCCGCCACTCATCTCTGCTCCCGCATAGAAGATATACAGGGCAGCCATCTCTCAGAAATGCCGGTGCGATGGCTGCAGCTTGATCAACTCTTCCCCGCCCTCACCCTGCCGCAAAAGCTCTTCGCACGACTGCGCAGCAACATCTTCGGGGTGTGGCAGCTGCGCCGATCTCTGTCCCGCGGCAGCCACGAAGCGGTTGTCCTTTTTACCAGCGGTTCAGAGGCCCGGCCGAAGGCGGTGCCTCTGAGCCACGAAAATATTCTCGCCAATCTGCTGGATGTCAACAAGGTCCTGAATTTCAGCCCGACAGAGCGCATCATCGGCATGCTCCCGCCCTTCCACTCCCTCGGCCTGAGCACCAATATCATACTGCCGCTGCTGTTTGGCCTGAAAACCATTTATTATCCCAACCCCACCGAACCACTGGCCCTCGCGCAACTGATCGATGCATACAAAACCTCACTGATGATCAGCACCCCAACCTTTCTTTCCGCCATCGTCCAGGCAGCAGACGGAGTGCAGCTGCGCTCCCTGCGAACTATCTTTGTGGGAGCCGAGACGCCGCCGGAGAGTCTCGCCGCGCGGCTCGCTGCCAAATCACCGCAGGCACAGCTCTGTGAGGGCTACGGCATCACAGAGTGTTCTCCGCTGGTCTCCCTCAACCCGCCGGAAGAAAATATCTCTGGTACCCTCGGCAGGGCCCTGCCTTCCGTGGAATTTATGGTGGTGGATGATAATCTACGCGAGAAGCGGGCAGACAACGAACGCGGTCTACTGCTGGTGCGTGGGCCCAGTATTTTCTCCGCCTATATAGGCCTTAAACCTGGTACCGGCTTTGTCGAATATGACGGAAAGCGATGGTTTAACACCGGCGACTTTGTCAGTGCAGAGGGGGATCGCATCACCTTCCTCGGCCGCCGCAAACGCTTTGTAAAATTTGCCGGGGAGATGATCTCCCTGCCGGCTATTGAGGCTGCACTGCTGAAGGGGGAAGAAAATGCCGATGGAACCACGCTGGCAGTAGTTGCAAAGGGTGGCGACGGTCATCCCGAACTGGTCCTGATCACCGCAAAGAGCTCCGGCAGACTGCACCTTGATGCAGCCAATGCCCGTATCCGCGCAGCCGGACTCTCGCCCCTGCACAACCTGCGTCGGGTTATACGTATTGACGAGATTCCAGCTCTCAGTACGGGTAAAACCGACTACAAGACCCTCGGTAAAATGTTAGAGAAGAAGGAGGCTGGAGACTCCCCCCACCTCTAAAGATTGGCTTGATTTTGGGTCATTTTCGCAACACGTAAAAAGTCTTCAGTTGTTCACAACTTTTGATAATATCAAATTCATCCAGCGGGCTTTGCACAGCAAACTCTTTGTAAACAGATAAGAATGTAATACGGCATGAATTAGCCTTACAAAAAAAAGAAAAAGGCTAAACAATAAGTAGTAAGTTTTGAGAACAGATTTAAGGGAATCTTGAGGCATTACGGAATGTACATTCAGTTTAACCGGCAGGATTCAGAGATCTGATAAAAATCTCCAAAGCATGAGATTTCGAACACTTCGAAAACAAAAATAACAGGGAGAATCATGAGCGAAAAATCACCGATTATGAAGAAGACCGCCGAGGTTAGTACCCCCCCACAGAAGAAACAGAAGGGGGATATCCCTGGAGAAATTGGTCCTTATGGCAAAGAGTTCTGCGATGAAATTACCGGGATGGAGTTTGTCTGGGTACCAGGGGGCAGTTTTGAGATGGGGGATACGTTCAAAGAGGG
>JBFHIO010000305.1:0-3168 GCA_041596435.1 Desulforhopalus sp.
AGTCTCTTCTTGAACCGATATTTTACTATTCGCCACACATTTCCAGAAAAGAGATCGAGAAGCGTTTACACATATCGTTTAGAGGTCAGGTCGACCGGATATACCCATGTCATGAATTTGAAACACGTATTGCTATGCTGCATAAATTGGGACATGTAGGACCATTGTGGGATCTGCTCCTCAGGAAGGGGCGAAGATGAACAGAAGTGAGGATAGGTGCGGGACGTTAAAAACACTCATCGTTATTCCGCTCTATAACCATGCTGGAACGATTGCAGAAGTTGTAACTCAAGCTGTAGCTACAGGTTTGCCCGTACTTGTCGTTGACGACGGCAGTACCGATAACGGCCTGATGAATTTGAAAAATGTCGACTGTCGCACCATCAGAATGGTGGAAAACAGGGGGAAAGGGACCGCTATTCGTGCAGGTGCCCGATATGCAACAGAACACGGTTTCGATGCCATCGTGACAATTGATGCTGATGGTCAGCATAATCCGCTTGAAGCAGAAAAACTTATCTCCGAAGCAGAACAGGGACCGTGGCCGGCAATTATTATCGGGGCCAGAGAGATGATTCAGGAGACTGTTCCTGCCTCAAGCCATTTTGGCAGGAATTTCTCTAATTTCTGGGTACGCCTTGAATCCGGTCTTAGCTTGGCGGATACCCAGAGTGGTATGCGTTTATATCCTGTGAGAGAACTGCTCCTGCTCGACCTGAAACGTAACCGATATGATTTTGAAATCGAACTGTTGGTAAAGGCCATCTGGGCAGGCGTCGACGCCAGATGTGTTCCGGTATCAGTGCATTATCCTCCTGTCGGAGAACGGATTAGTCATTTTGATAAAGTGGTTGATAATTGGCGACTTACTAAGTTGCATACATCATTGGTGTGTCGACGCCTTATGCCAATGCCCTCTCAACAGGTGGTCACCAGAGAAAAGCCTGCTCAGAAACCGCTGATTGTTAAAAATCCCTGGCATACACTGGCTAATCTCTGCAAAGAAAGCTCTTCACCATTCTGGTTGGCAGTCGCTGTTTGGTTTGGTGTATTTCTTGGTGCCCTGCCGCTGATTGCCTGCCATACCATCGCAATTATATATGTTGCCTATCGTTTTCAGCTCAATAAAGTTGCTGCTGTTGCTGCAAGTCAGTTCTGTATGCCACCGGTGGTTCCGGCCCTCTGTATTGAGGCTGGGTATTATCTCAGGAACGGAGAATTTCTCCTTGATCTTTCCTGGGACAGGTGGCTGCTTGAAATACCGCAGAGGTTATGGGACTGGTTTCTTGGTTCTCTGATTGTCGGACCGATCCTTGGCGTTATTCTGGCTGCGCCGGTTTACTGGCTTAGCCGCAGGTTGAGTATGCGAAAAGTTAAGCAGTTGGGGTAAGAAAATGGTACAGGGACGTTGGTTAAAACGTAACCTTGAGGCACTTGGTCACTGGTTTTTCTACCTTACTATGCGTGTATTCGGACACAGAGGGGGCTATCTTCTGCTGTTGCCGGTGATTTTCTGTTATGTGCTTTTCAGCCGAAAAATACATAAAACGGTAAAGCCATATTTCAAACGGCGATTCCCTGGTTCAGGCCCTCTGCAATATTGGATCTGCACCCTTAAAAATGTCTATAACTTTGGACAGGTGTTGGTCGACAGGGGCTGGCTTGGTGTAAATTCTGAAGCCGAATTTCAGGGGGAGCTGGTCGGGTATGACCACCTTCTTGAATTGATAGAGAAAAAAAAGGGTCTTGTACTCTTGACCGCTCATGTAGGGAACTGGCAATCAGCCCTTGCTCATCTCAGCTCACTGCCGGTTAAGGTGCATGCCCTGATGCAGTATGATCAACATGCAGCAGCAAAGCACTATTTTGACATCAAAAAGGATGGGAAAAAACCGTTTGAAATTATAGACGTTGAAAGTCCATTCGGCGGTCTGGTCGATGCGGCAGCGGCACTGCAACGCGGCGAAGTTATAACAATAATGGGGGATAGGTACGTTAAAGGATCCTTCTCAACAGTTGAATTCCTTGGTGGTTCTGTACGGATACCCGATGCGGCCTATATTCTTGCGGCAACGGCCGGGGCTCCTGTTGTTGTTTTGCTCTCAGCCAAGACCGGAGCAAAATCTCATCAGTTGAAAGTCTGGGAGAGCTTCTATCCCAGTTATGAAGATCGGGATAAACGTGCCGAAATGTTACAGGAGTGTGCGCAAAAATATTTAAACGCTATCGAAAACTATCTCAAAAATTATCCATTTCAGTGGTATAACTTTTACGATTTTTGGGAACAGTAAGATTTATTCATTATCTTTGGGGAAACATGGAAAATACAAAGCAGCAGTTGAAGGAAATTTTAATCAATGATCTTAAGCTTCAAGGCATTACAGCTCAGGATATTAGCGATACAGAACCAATGTTTGGAGATGGGCTTGGCCTCGACTCTCTTGATGCAGTCGAACTGGTTGTACTTATCCAGAAACATTTCGACGTCCAGATTGCCGATATGGAAGAGGGGCAGAAAGCTTTTCAATCAGTAGAGTGTCTTGCACAGTATATTCTGGATAAAAAAGCGTGATCTGTGTTGCCAATATTCGTGCTTAAGGAAGTTGTCTGATCATTGTGAGATCTGCATCCGCATAACTATCAGTTCGAGAAGTTGCTGTTTTTAAATCATTTCTATTAAACCAGTATGAGGGAAAACATGACAAAAAAAATCGTATTGAGCAGTATTCTGGCAGTATCTCTCTGTGCCACATCGGCATTTGCAGGTGATGTTAAGAAGTATATGCCAATTGAATCGGCAAAAAATTACAGCTCGATGCAGAGTGTTCAGGATGATCCTATAGCTGTTTATTGGAAGGGCCAGTCCCACCCGAAAGTGAAAAAAAACAGGGGTACCTTCAAAACCAGCAAAAGAACAAACGGCTTTATGAAAGAAAATGAGGCTTCGTGTGCGCATGCACTGGCGTCAGCTCTCATGGTCCTGCAGGAACGTGCCCGGAAAGAAGGCGGCAATGCCGTCATAGATGTCATTTCCAATATCAAAAACGTTGAAGAGGCAAGTGCGACGCAGTACAGCTGCCTTGTCGGTTCAATGATGGTCAATGTTGCCTTAAAGGGAACAGTCGCCACCTTATAGTTTTTCTGGCCGGCATGATGTCATGTAATGCA
>JBFHIO010000306.1:0-3154 GCA_041596435.1 Desulforhopalus sp.
CAACGTCGCGTCGTTAACGAAAACGGCGGACAGAGCAATTGCTCTGTCCGCCGATTTTGTATTTGTGGCCTTTACAGCCAGCGTTTATTTACGCCATGCGGTACGGTCCAGATCAAGATCAGGAAACTTGTCGGCGTGAAATACAGGCCGGTCTTCACCTGCTTTGATCTGAGTCCTGAAGTCATCCAGCACCCGTGTAAAGGTGGGAAAGAGCATCAGCAGGGCAATGAGGTTGACAAGGGCGAGAACCCCCATCATCGGGTCCGAGAAAAAGAACACCGCAGTTGCTCCCGGAGCCGTCGCCCCCAGAAAAATCATGCCGATAACGGCAACGCGGAGGTAATTTGCAGCCTTGTTCGACTTGACCATGAAGGCAAGAGCATTTTCCCCCAGATAGTAATTGTAAATGATGGAACTGAAGGCAAAAAGCAAAATGGCAAAGGTAAGAAAATATTGCACCCATGGGCCCAGATGATACACCAGAGACTGCTGGGTGAGCACGATGCCATCAATTTCTGTCTGTCCCGGTTGATATACATTCCCGAGCAGGATGACAAAAGCGGTACAGCTGCAAATGATCATAGTGTCGATAAAAACAGAGAGGGCCTGGGAGATTCCCTGCCCCACAGGGTGTTTTACCCGGGCAGTGGCCGCCACGTTTGGTGCAGAACCAAGCCCCGCCTCGTTGGAGAAGAGACCTCGGCGCATTCCCTGAGACAGAGCTGCACCAATACCGCCGCTGACCGCCGTTTTCAAGCCAAAGGCATTTTGGATGATATCCGAGATAACGCCGGGAATTTCGGTGATATTAAGAATAATAATGATCAGAGCCATACCCATATAGATAAAGGCCATGACCGGTACGACAATATCCGCTGCTTTCGTGATGCGTTTAATGCCGCCAAAGACGATAAAACCAGCAACAGCTGCAAGGAATACCCCCGAGACAACTCTCGGAATTCCCAGGCTGTCGAAGGCGGAACCAGCCACGGTATTGCCCTGAAAAGCATTAAAGCCGAGGGCAAAGGCACAGATAAGGCAGACAGCGTAGATGATGGCAAACCAGCGATAGTGCTGACCAAGGCCATGGGTAATAACCATTGCCGGCCCCCCGCGAAAGGTGCCATCTTCATCGGTACGTTTGTACAGCTGGGCGAGGGTACACTCAACGATGGAGGTAACCATGCCGAGCAGAGCCACCACCCACATCCAGAATACCGCCCCGGGACCACCCAGGGTTATGGCGACGGCAACCCCCGCAATATTTCCGCCACCAACCCGTCCGCCAATGGAGAGAAAGAGTGCTTCACGGCCGGAGATCGCCTTGGGATCATCCGGTTTGTACTTAGGATTTAATACGCGAAACATTCTGCCGAAATAGCGGAACTGCGCAAAATTACTTGAAACAGTAAAGAAGATCCCGTAGATGACCAGCATCGGAATCAGTGACCAGCCCCAGGTGAAATCACCTATGGCTTTTAAATTTTTTTGTAAATACACATAAATGATATGCCAATACTCCATACATCCTCCGTGTGAAAAGAAAAAAACCCCGAATATTCGGGGTGTCTCTGCTGCCTGAAAACAGCGCCTGGAGAATGTACCACAGGAAAAAGGCTAAAAAAAGGTGTGCTTGACAATAATGTGAAAAAACCTGATAGGGGGAGTATCTTACGAAATATCGCGGCCAATATTTTTAATTTTAACTTTTTGTATCGTCGGAACTCGTTGAAAATTTACTCTTTTTTGAGGCGTTCTTCTCTCCTCGTTCTCATACCAGTCCCCCCGGGTCGTCCTTCACACGTGTTCGCCTGCCGCGTCTGCCTCGCGATGACCCGTTTCATGGATTTTGCAGCCGACTCAGGTCTTCACCAGAATCGGGAGCAAGGTACATGTAACGGATCATCAACATTACTCGTGTCTGTGCACAATAAAGTGGCGGCCCTTGATCTTGTTTTTGGAAAGCGCTTTTTCGGCTTTATCCGCTACGGTGCGCTCGATGGCCACGTAGGAATAAAATTCAAAGCAGTTAATCTTACCCACAGAGCTTCCGGCGATTCCCGCATCACCGGTAAGAGCACCGAGGATATCTCCAGGCCGAAGCCTGGTCTTTCGTCCACCATTAATGGAGAAGGTCACCATGGGAGGTGTGCTCTTTTCGGTTGAGGAGTCAAGCTCTTGAATATCAGAAGCCTCAAAAGCAGTGCCCATCAGGGTATTTATCTCTTCCAGCCTGAAGCGTTCGCCAGGCGTCATAATAGAAAAAGCCATTCCCTCTTTCCCGGCCCGGCCTGTCCGACCGATGCGGTGGATATACACCTCCGACTCAAAGGGAAGGTCAAAGTTGATTACCGCGCTGAGCTCTGAAATATCAAGGCCCCTGGCTGCCACATCCGTAGCCACCAGAATGGGAGTACTGCCGTTGGAAAAACGCACCAATATTTCGGTTCGATCTTTCTGCTCAAGGTCACCGTGAATGGCCAGAGATGAAAACCCTTTTGCTTCAAGAAATTTTGCAAGAGACTTACACTGCAGTTTTGTATTGCAGAAAATCAGTGTCGATGCAGGCTTGCACGTCTCTAAAATCTGAGCAGTAACAGCGGGCTTCAGAGCCTCCTTTGACTCGTAGAAATATTGTTGAATAACATTTTCTTCGTGTTCAGCATCCACCACCACCCGCTGCGCATTTTTCTGAAAACGTGTGCTGAGTTTTAGAATCGGCTTTGGAAAGGTCGCGGAAAAAAGAAGGGTCTGGTGGACTTTGGGAACATACCCGATGATGGCTTCGATACTGTCGGCAAAGCCAATATCCAGCATGCGGTCTGCCTCATCCAGAACAAGGGTGGTGACATTATCCAGGTTCATTGTTCCGCGCTTTAAATGCTGTTCAATGCGCCCGGGAGTTCCCACCACGATATGTCCCTGATGCTCCAGAGAACTCTGCTGGGGCAGGAAAGGAACCCCTCCGCAGATGGTTACGATCTTGATATTGTGTTTGAACCGGGCTATGCGCCGCAGCTCAACGGCCACCTGCTCTGCCAGTTCGCGGGTGGGACATATCACCAGGGCCTGCACTCTGAAGAGCTTCACATTCAGATTGTGCAGCAGGCCAATGCCAAAAGCCGCGGTCTTCCCACTTCCAGTCTTTGCCTGG
>JBFHIO010000307.1:0-3147 GCA_041596435.1 Desulforhopalus sp.
ACTGCAGTTTCAGGGTGTTGTTTATAATGAAATGAAGGGGGCCTTCTCCGACCCCATCCGCCACCTCTTCTTCAATATTTACAAAAATCTCATGCCCGGATCCACCTGGGCTCACGAATCCGGTGGTGATCCTCGGTGCATTCCAGACCTCACGTACGAGGAGTTTGTCGCCTTCCACAAGCGCCACTATCACCCCTCCAACAGCATTTTCTTTCTTTATGGGAATGCCCCTCTTGAAGAGGAGCTTACTTTCCTGCAGGACCGTTTCCTTTCTCATTTCAAAGAGAAACAGGAACCTGCAAAACTGGAAGAAGGTACGCTGATCAACAAACCCGTCACCGTGGAAGCCAGTTATGCCGTGGACAGCAAAGATCTCTCCGGCAAGACCTTCCTCGCCGTGGGAACCAGTGTCGGCTCTATTCTCGACCGCACAGAGAACATGGCCTTTCAGGTAATCGCCAACATTCTCTACAACTCCGACGCATCACCGTTGAAAAATGCCATCATTGAAAGCGGCGTCTGCAAAGACTTCGGGGGTCTTTTTCTCGCCACCGACTGCATCCATACCCTGATGGTCACCTACCTCGTCGGCAGCGAAGCAGAGCATCGGGAAACTTTCATCAAGCTCTACGATGAGACCCTGCGCAGGATCACCGAAGAGGGGCTCGACCGCGAGCTGGTGACTGCCGAGCTGAATAAATTTGAATTCGGCTTCCGCGAAGAGGCGTCCAACGCCCAGCGCGGTCTGGGGCTGATCAACAAGGCGCTGAACGGCCTCAAATACGGCGGCGAACCACTGGATTTTCTTGAAAGCGAAAACCTCCTTACCGAACTGCGGCACAAGGCACTTGAAGAAGGATATTTTGAGGAGCTTATCCGCCGTAACCTGCTTGACAACCCCGCCACGGTAACGGTTGTCCTCAAGCCGGATCCCAAAAAACTGCAGGAGGACAGCGCCACCGAACAGGAACGGCTGGAGAAGAGCAGCAAAGAAGCCGATGCGGCCGAAAAGGAGCGGCGTCTCACCCGTACCGCCGAACTGAAAGCCCTGCAGCTCGAACCCAACAGCGCCGAGACTCTTGCTCTGCTGCCCGCTCTGAGCCTGTCCAATATGCCTCAAAAAGTGGATTACCACAGCGTTCTGCCCACCGAGATGTTTGGTCAGAAAGTACTGGTCAGCCAGCTGCCGACCAACCACATCAGTTATATTAATGCCGGTTTCAACACCTCATCCCTGAACGCGGAACAGTTGAAATATCTCGACCTCTTCGCCACCATCGCCTGCGAGATTGGTACGGAACGACTCGGCTTTCAACAGTTTGCCAAAGAACTGGCGACCACCACCGGCGCTTTCGACCACAGCTTTTCCTGCTACGGAAAGAAAGGGGAAAAAGAGCTTCTACCGGTGCTCTGGTTCCATCTCAAGGCCCTGCCCCTCTACCTTGAACCGGCAGTGGCACTCATGGCGGAGGTTTTCTCTTCGCTCTCCCTTGCCGACCGTGCCCGCATCCGAGACATTGTCAGCCGGGAGTTCACATGGACGGAGCACTCGGTGCAGAGCGAGGGCTACAGCATTGCCACTTCGCGTATTTTCTCCCACCTCTCCCCCGCTGGGCGCTGTAATGAACTTGTCAACGGTGCGAGTGCCTACCTTGCCTTAAAGGAGCTGGCGAAGAACTACAATGAGCACGAGGAGCAATTTCTCCACACCCTCGGAGAAACTGCCCGGCTGCTCTTCAACCGCGACAATCTTCTCCTTGCAGTCACCGGGGAAGAGGAAGAAGTGGCCCGCTTTGCCGACATCGGCAAAAACCTCACCACAGCCCTCGGCAGCCTGCCCCTGGGTGCCCCTGTGGAAATCCCCGGCCTGCGGCTGCCCACCCACGAGGCCTTTATCACTGCTGCCGAGGTCGTCTTTGCCGGTCTCGGCGGGAATCTGCTGGAAAACGGCGAAGGCTACAATGGCAGCTTCGAAGTGCTGAAAACCTGGCTCAACCGCGACTACCTGTGGAACACCGTGCGTCAGATGGGCGGAGCCTACGGTTGTTTCAGCCAGTTCTCCTTCGTCACCGGCAACATCTGTTTGATCAGTTACCGCGACCCGCAGGTAAGAAAAACCTACGACGCCTACGACGCCATCCCGCAGGCAGTCGCCAGTCTGGATCTCTCCAGCGAGGGGCTGCGCCAGCTCATCACGGGGACCTTCGGCACACTTGACCCACACCAGAGTCCTGCTGCAAAGGGGGCCACAGCCCGCAACGAATATCTCAGCGGGATCACCCCGGAGTTTAAATCCCGGAGGCTCAGCGAGGCCCTCGCCACAGACGTGAAACAGATGCGTGCCTTTGCCCCGGCCTTTGAGGAACTCATGAGATTCCCCCACCGCGTCATCATAGGCAACCGTAAAAAAATTGAGGAAGACGACGGACTCTTCGACAGCTTCGTCGAGCTGTAACCCCTTTCTTCTTTCGGGCAGAGGTCAATATTGGCCTCTGCCCTTTTCGCTGTTTCCTCCGAAATTCTTTTTCACACAGGTAACACACAAAAGAGGGACAGCGCTTCATGCGCTGTCCCTCTTTTTTATTCTTTCTCCCCGCAATCTTATTCAACAGGTGGTGCATAGATCAGCCCGCCATCCTTCCACAGCTTGTTCCGGCCGCGCTCCATTTTCAGCGAAGAGCCCTCCCCGAGATTGCGTTCAAAGCTCTCCCCGTAGTTGCCCACCTGGCGAACAATCCGGGCCGTCCAGCCAGCGGTCAGCCCGCCGCTTTTTATACCGCCTCCATCAAGGCCGAAGAAACGACGAATTTCCGGCCGTGCACTGCGCATCATCTGCTCAGCATTTTTCGAGCTGAGCCCAAGGGCTTCGGCGTCAATCATGGCGAAAAACGACCAGCGAACGATATCAAACCACACATCGTCCCCCTGACGGACCACAGGCCCGAAGGCCACCCGGCCAAGGGAATCTGGCAGAATCACCGCCCGCTCTCCATGTTCGCGCTCAAGAACCAGCGCCTGCAATTGAGAAAAAGGCTGGGAGATGAGATTACAGCGGCCATCAAGAAAACCCTCTACCGCTGCCTCCTCCGTATCAAAGGAGACATCACGCCAGGGAATGCGCTGCCGCTTCAGCAGAGTATGCACCCG
>JBFHIO010000308.1:0-3144 GCA_041596435.1 Desulforhopalus sp.
AACTTCTTTCAGTGCCTTCTCGGGAGGATGCATCAGCAATTCACGCAGGGAAACTACTCCAGAGAGACGCCCATCTCCATGGGTGAGGTAGAGGTAGAAGACCATCTCCATTTCCTCACTGCGCTTCTGAATAGCAGTAATTGCCTCCTGGATAGTACAGCCCTCATTGAGACACATAAAATCCGGCGACATAATCCCGCCAGCGCTCTCGTGATCATACTGCAGCAACTCTTCCATCTCTTCGCGGTCCTGCTTCTCGAGATGGTGGCTGATCTGCTCTGCCTGATCTTCCGGGAGAATTTCGAGAAGGTCAACGGCATCATCAGAGGGCATCTCAGATATAATTTCAGCCATTTTCTCCGCACTCAGCCGCTCAACCAGCTCCTGCACGAGGGATTTATCAAGCTCGGAAAGAAATTCCCCGACACTGCTGACCTTAACGATGATTTCGAAGAGAGCCTCACGTTCCTCATCCGGCAGATGGCGATAGACCCACACCATATCCACCGGGTGCGTCTTGCTCACCAGACGGGTAAGATGCCCCACCGCGCCACGCCGATGCAGACGACGCACCATGTCGAGGAGCACTTTGCCCTCATTGCCGATCATCTCTTTTCTTTCTTGTTTACCCATACACTGTCCTGCTGAAGAATTTGTGACAACTATTTCAAAAGCAATCTTCTGCCTGAATCAGAATTGTTTGCCGAACCCACGAAAAATACAGACATCGGAAAATCAGAAAATAATGGAGGTCCGCTGCAGCAGAAAGATGAGGCACAGACCAATGGCCACAGCGATACTCCCAATGAGACGCAACTGTGATGGAGGCAGGTCACTCACCTTTTTCAGCCATTCCTGCATGGACTCTGGATTAACTGCGTAGGGCAGCCCTTCAAGAACAAGAATGAGACCGAAGAGGAGAAGAAGAAGTTTCATGAGCGATTTTTACCAGAAGAACACCTCTATTACAAGGGAGGTCTACCCGACAGAGGTAAAGGTTGTCAAACTGCTTGAAAAACAGTAAATAAAGAAGAGAGAGTAAAGAGTAACAACCGCGGGGGGGCCTTGCCCGGCGGACGGAAAAACACCCACATTTCTGATGACGGCAGGCTCCCGTTATCGCATCTTTACGGAGATTTTTATGAAAAAACTACTTGTAGCAATCGGAGCGGCTTCTCTGCTGTTGACTGGATGCGCCAACGGTCTTACCCCTACAGGCATAGGTCTCGTTACAGATGTTCAGGGTCCGATAACAGCCACAGGGAAAACGGGCGTCAGTAAAACAGGAACCGCCTGTGCCTCGACGGTGCTTGGACTCGTCAACCAGGGCAATGCCTCAATTAATGCTGCTCAACGCAATGGCGGAATTTCGTCTATTTCCACAGTTGACTACCACACCAGTGGTTTCTACCCCTTCTTTGGGAAAACCTGCGTTATTGTACGCGGAGAATAAACTTTGCCTTTCTTGTTGTAAAGCGGCGGAGCTTTTGTCTCCGCCGCTTTTTTTTACTTTTTTCCTCTGCTCTACGATACAAAAAGAGAAATTATTTAAGCTCCCTTTTATTCGTCTTTCACCTTTTTTCCTCAACATTCCAAGCATATCATGACAAGCAAATACAGCGAAGCAGGCGTGGACATCGACAAAGGCAATGCGTTCGTCGAAGAAATCAAAGGGATTGTGGCCGAAACCCGCCAACCCTCTGTAATCGGTGGTCTTGGCGGTTTCGCGTCCCACGTCGCCGTTGACCTTACGAAGTATAAAAATCCGGTGATCGTCAATTCCACCGACGGCGTTGGCACCAAACTGGTCATCGCTCACCTCTGCGGTAAACACGACACCATCGGAATTGACCTCGTGGCCATGTGCGTCAACGACCTTATCGTCGGCGGCGCGGCACCACTCTGTTTTCTCGACTATTTTGCCGTTGGGAAGCTGGAAATTGACGTGGCGAAAGAAGTTGTAAAAGGAGTCGCGGAAGGATGCAGGCAATCCAAATGCTCACTCGTTGGCGGAGAGACAGCAGAGATGCCAAGTCTCTACAAAGAAGGGGATTACGATCTCGCAGGTTTCGTCACCGGCCTTGTGGACCGTGACCGCATCATCGACGGCTCAAAGGTTGCACCGGGAGACGTAATCGTCGGTCTGCCCTCAAGCGGCATCCACTCC
The DNA here is from genome assembly GCA_041596435.1 of Desulforhopalus sp. Lineage (GTDB taxonomy): Bacteria > Desulfobacterota > Desulfobulbia > Desulfobulbales > Desulfocapsaceae > Desulforhopalus. The sequence goes on from JBFHIO010000308.1 coordinate 2,168, forward strand.
AACGGTTATTCACTTGTTCGCAAGATTTGTTTTACGGACCACAACTTCACCGTGAAGGACCATTTTGACGAGCTCGGCTGCACCCTTGGTGAAGAGCTGCTGCGACCAACGAAGATCTATGTTCAACCTGTCTTGAAAATGATTGAAAAGTTTGATATCCACGGCATGGTACACAACACCGGCGGCGGCTTCATCGACAACATTCCGCGTATTCTTCCGAAAAGCGCAGGAGCGGTAATACATACCGACCGCTGGAAGATTCCGCCCATCTTTCCCTTCCTGCAGAAGTACGGTGAAATTCCCGAAGAAGAGATGTACCGCACCTTCAACATGGGCATTGGTATGATGGTGATTGTCGCCCCCGCAGATGCCGAAGCAATCTGCGACGCATTCCGCGCCGAAGGCGAAGAAGCCTGTATTATCGGCGAGATTGTACCCTCAGACAGCGGAAATCAGGTGAAAATTCTCTAATTTTTCAAAGTAAAGCGGCACACAGAAGACCTCTCTGTGTGCCGCTGAATAAAAGCTGTAATCCCCCTCTTCTTCAGAAGACCCCTTCAGGGTTCCTTGAATCATCAGTCTTTCGCCATCCCCCCCGCTACAGTCACAAAAATATTCTCAGAAGTAAATGTCAGGCTCCGATATCAACGGCATCCCTGCGTGAAATTTTCTCCTGTTCTTCAAACAGGAACGAACTACAAGATTATTCAGAGTTTTTCTTTACTCTGTTCGCAGTTCATACTCCGTTTCCACCTCAGCTGCCTTCGGTCCCAGCACTGCCACACTGCGCAGAAAGCTATGACCATAATCCGGCCACCAGCGCGCCCACAGACTCTCAGGGCACTCAAAGGTAAAAATATTCACCGTATCAGCGCTCTCATTCGTCAGAGTAAATTTCTGCACAATGCGCGGTCCTTCCGGAAGGTTCAGCCTATAGCGCAGCATAACCAGCGACTTTCCTTCTTCTTCCCGTTCCT
>JBFHIO010000309.1:0-3144 GCA_041596435.1 Desulforhopalus sp.
AAAAAAAACGGGACGGCGACACAATGAGAATTGTATTGCTGTTTTGGAAAAATTAACACAGCGCCGTAATTCCAGCACTGCTGTGGAGACAAGGCATGCCTTGTCTCCACAGTGACGGCAACATAATGGTGATGCCAGACGTAAACAAATACGAAAGAATGGCATCGCCCATTATGGTAACAGTGGGATCTCTACTCCAGTTTACCGAAATAGTTAAAGGTGGAAAGTTTTCCATAGCGCCCGTTGCCGGAGAGTCTGGCGGAGAGCTCTTCCAGGTCCTTTTTCCGACTGTGACCACAGGTATCCACGACAAAATAATCTACCCCGAGTGCCTTCAACTCCTCAACTTCGGGCAACAGAGAAAAAGGTCGTGTCGGACAGGTAACGGTAAAACCTTCTTTGCGATGCACCACAAAGGGTTCATCCCGGGGACTGAGCAACTCCTTTTCCACAGGAAAGGGAGAATTCAGCCGTGCGGTATAGAGCGCAGGCGCACCATATATCTGCATGCCGATGGCCGGTTTTCTCCCTCCCATTTCGCGTACCCCGTCGAGCAGTCTGCCGAGGCTGGTACGATCCAGTTCGATTGAGGCCAGCACAGCCTCAATGTTCTGCTCTGCGTAAAACTGCGCGGTGATTGAGTTCATCACGTTGAGCGTATAATTGCCGAAGAGATGAACCTTTTCCCTGCCAAAGATCCGCAACTGAGAGGGATGGCTGATCTGAAAACTGCGAAACCCGGTGCGCATCAGTACATCGACCTGTTTGCGTATCCGGGCCAGATCATTCTCCATGAAAAGCGGCGGCAACGCCCAGATAACATCGCGCGAGCGTTTGCCCAGATCGCGCCGCAACTTTCCGGCGATGAGGATCATCTTTTTTTCAAAAGAAAACAGCAGCCGATCAGGAGTGAAGGGAAAGCGCCAGGAGAGCACTTCGGGATGGTCTACCTTCAACCACCAGTCCACGCCAAGCCCCTTCTCACGCAAACGCTCACGGCGGCGTCCCTGGACGGGCTCCTCAATAAATTGTTCCTGACCGTAACCGACCGTGTCAACGAGGCTCTCGACGTCCCGCCGACGGGAAGCGACAAAAGTATCAACCTTCTCCTGCGCTTCTTTCAAATGCATCTTCCCGGCGTCAAAGAGAACGGGGGCACCGTCCACGCGAAAGACCTCAACATGGCCTGTTTCCGGTGCGGTGAAATTCGGCGGCAGCTGCAGTGAAGCACGCTCCCCTTTTACAGCCTCCTCCCGTTCATCAGCGCCGACAAAGAGCTGTTTGAGACGAAAGGCAATACGTTCGCCAGAGGGTTCCAGATGAAGTCGCAGCCGGTCTCCGCGCTGCAGGGAGCCCTGCAGGGTGAGACGGCAGACGGGTACACCGCCACCCATTTTCACCGCCGTAAAGCGGCCGAGGTGGGTGCCCATGTTGCCAGAGACCATTGGCGTAATGGCTTCTGCCGGTTGCGGAGAGAAAAAATAGCCGGGGTAGGTCCGCCGGCTCAAAGCCATCTCGGACAGGCGTTCGCCTTCGGCCAGAGCCTGCGGAAAGTCGGGCCCTTCGCTGCCATCTTCCTGCAACGCATCAAGCACCGTGCGATAGGCACGTACCACCGTTTCCACATAGTTGGCAGAACGCAACCGCCCCTCAATCTTCAACGAAGAGATTCCAAGCTGCGCAAGCGTGCTGACTGCTTCGAGCCCGTTAAGGTCATTCATGGAGAAAAGATATTTACCCTGCTTCTTTTTCTCCCTGACACCACGGGTATTGCGGCCGATCTGCGTCGTACTGTAGGTCCGGCGACAGGGCTGCACACAGCGCCCGCGCAGGCCACTGCGTCCGCCGAGATAGGAGGAGAAAATGCAGAGACCGGAAAAGGAGAAACACATGGCACCATGGATAAATATCTCCAGCTCCATGTCCCCGCTGCGATGCGCGATGGTCTGAATTTCTTTCAGAGTAAGTTCACGCGCCAGCACCGCCCGCTCAAAACCAAGTTCCTGCAGTTCACGCACTCCCTCGGAGTTGTGTACCGTCATCAGGGTGGAGCCATGCAGCTTCAGTTCTGGAAAATGGCGCCGGGCCAGAGTAACCAGACCAAAGTCCTGCACGATCAAAGCATCCGGACCCATCTTCTCAAAGAGAGCAAGACTGGCAATTACCTCCGGCAGCTCGCTCTCCATAATAAGACTGTTAACGGCAAAATAGACCTTTTTCCCCAGCTCATGACTGCGATCTATGATGGCCTGAATTTCGCCGTGTGTCAGTTCCCGCGCCGGATTGCGCGCGTTAAATTTGGGGGCACCAACATAGACGGCATCGGCGCCGCCGTTCAGCGCCGCCTGAAAGTTTTCCAGTGTTCCCACCGGGGCAAGCAATTCAATCTTCAATGACAACCTCTCCGCTGGTGATATCATCACCAGTGTCCATAATTACGTTTATTTTACTACCTTGCGGTACACTGAACTTCTGTCCGCAATAGTCCGGCTGGATGGGCAGCTCGCGGCCGCCCCTGTCGATCAGTGCGACGAGCTGAATGTTCGCCGGTCGACCGAAATCCATAATTGCATCAAGTGCGGCGCGAATGGTGCGCCCGGTGAAAATGACGTCATCCACCAGCAGAATTTCCTTATTATCCACATCAAAGAGAATATCAGTGGTTTTCACCACCGGATTCTGGCTCATCAGCGACCAGTCATCCCGATAGAGATTTATATCCAGCGAGCCACTCTCCACCGACATCCCCACGGTTTTTTCAATAAAGGCGTGCAGCCTCCGGGCAATATAGGCCCCACAGGTATAAATCCCCACGATACCAAGGCTCTGCGGATCGTGGTGATTCTCCAGTATCTGCAAACCGATTCGCTGAATAGCCAGCTCAATCTCCTCCGCTGTCATCAATATTCTGTTACTCATTGGCCCACTCTCTTCCAGAAGAATTCAGTCCCCCTGTCGTTTATAAGCTGCAGGGCCTTCGGAAAGGCCTCACATTCAGCAGCAAAGACTTTGCCGGCGATAGAGTCCGCGTCGTCGTCCCAGTCGAGCTGCACTGCCTTTTGCCAGATAATCGGCCCGTCATCAAACTGATCGTTGGCAAAATGAACCGTGCAGCCACTGACCAGACAGCCCTTTGCCCGCACC
>JBFHIO010000310.1:0-3138 GCA_041596435.1 Desulforhopalus sp.
CTGCAAAGTAAGAAGGGGAAGATTAAAATCCAGACTTCGCGTGATCGGAAGGGTTTATTCGGACCTCAGCTCATCAAGAAGGGGCAGACGCGTCTGACTCTTCTTGATGAGCAAATCCTCAGTCTCTACGCTCGTGGAATGACTACACGGGAGATCTCCGCTACAATTCAGGAGATGCATGGGACCGGGGGCTCCCCGACGGTTGTATCACAAGTAACAGAGGGCGTTTACGAAAAGGTCCTCACCAGGCAGGACAGGTCGTTGGATACTTTTTGTCCCCCATCGCATACCTTGATTGGATTATAGTGAGAGTCCGGCAGGAACGGCGTGTAATCCAAAAGTCACTCTATCGGGCACTGCGAATCACAGCAGAGGGTAAAAAAGAGTGCCTCGGCATGTGGCTGTTCGAAACTGAAGGAGCAACGTTCTGGATGTCAGTTTTGACAGAACTTCAGAACAGAGGCCTTCAGGACATCATTATCGCCCGCGTTGAAGGGTTATCGGACTTTCCTGATGCTATAAATAACGTGTTCCCCCCCAGGACTCAGGTTCCGCTTTGCATCGTTCACATGGTCCGGAACTCGTTGAAATACATCTCCGGGCAAGATCGTAAAGCTGTTGCGGTAGACCTCAAGGATGTTTATCAGTTCATTTCTGAAGAGGAAACAGGATTGAATCTCGAAAACATTCATGGAAAAATGGGACGATAAATATCCTGTCATTGGGTGTGCATGTGCACGTCACAGGGGGAATGCCATCAAGTCGCTCAACAGTGTGATTCGCAAAGCGATCAACAACAGGAAGATTTTTCCATCAGATCAGCCTGCTGTGAGAATCGTATTCCTTGCCATCTCCAGGGCCTCTAAGAAATGGACGAGACCCCCTAGGAACTGGAAACCCGCGATGAACAGATGCCTGAGGGGGGATCAGGGCTCTTCCCAGAGTAAAAAAGCAGTTACACAAAATACTTTACAGGCCCACCTGTATCTGTACATGGTAACCTTCGGTCAGGTTGTGGTGACGTAATCATACCGGCAGCTCTCTTTTTTTCATATCACGCTGTTGCACTTATTGTACTAATCCCGCAACACGTGTAGATTGGGCTAATTTTATAAAGGAAATGCTTGAAGAGCGTTATTCGGATGCAGCAAAAGTTATTTTAGTGATGAATAATCTCAATACCCACAATACAGCTTTGCTGTATACCGCATTTCCGACAGGGGAGGCCAGGAGCTTGGCAGAGCGACTTGAAATCTATTACACTCTGAAGCATGGCAGCTGGTTGAATATTGCGGAAATTGAACTCAACGTATCGAAACGATAATACCTCGTCAGGCGGATTCAGTGTATCGAAAAAAATGAGGACCGAGGTGGCTGCTTGGAATACTTTACAGAAACAACCGCCAATCTAAAGTTGACTGGCAATTTTAAACTGATGATGTGCTAATAAAGTTGAAGCACTTATATCCGAAATTTTAAATTGTATGTTGTACTCGAAGTTTGGTATAGGGTTTATATCGACAGGAAAAGTACTGATGACATTCGGACCAGGTTTTACAATATTGCAGGTGTTTACTAATTATGGTTTTTAGTTCGACTCTTTTTCTTTTTCTCTTCCTGCCCGCAGTTCTCGTGTCGGTGCTGTTCTGCGGAAAAGCGCTGCGGAATCTTATCCTGCTCGCGGCCAGTCTCTTGTTTTACGCCTGGGGGGAGAGTGCCTACGTTCTGCTGATGCTGGCTTCAATCGTTTCCAACCACGTTTTCGGAATTCTTATTGATGCTTCGAAAAAACGTGGTGGGCGCAGTGGCAGAATTCTGGCGCTGGGGATCGTTGCCAACCTCGGACTGCTGGGATATTTCAAATATACTGGTTTCCTTGTTGGCAATCTCAGCAACCTGTTACAGGTTGCCGGTTTGCCGACTATCAGCAACCCCGAAGTTCATCTGCCGATCGGCATCTCCTTTTTCACCTTTCAGGCGCTCTCTTATATCATTGATGTCTATAAGGGAACGGAAGGTGTGCAGAAAAATCCGATCAAAACAGCCCTCTACATCTCCCTTTTCCCACAGCTTATTGCAGGACCGATTGTACGTTATCACGATATTGCGAAGGAGCTTTCCGGGCGGCTGGTTACCTTTGAAGGCTTTTTCAGCGGAGTGCAGCGCTTTATCATTGGTCTTGGCAAAAAAGTGCTGGTGGCAAATGTCCTCGGGAGTACTGCGGATTATCTTTTCTCTTTGCCTCCGGATCGAATTCCAGCCGGACTCGCCTGGGTTGGTGCAATTGCCTACACCCTGCAGATTTACTATGATTTTTCCGGTTACTCAGATATGGCAATCGGGTTGGGGCTGATGTTCGGCTTTCACTTCCCGGAGAACTTCAATTACCCTTATTTCTCCCGCTCAATGAAAGAGTTCTGGAGAAGATGGCATATCTCGCTCTCTTCATGGTTCAAGGATTATCTCTATATTCCATTGGGCGGCAACAGGAAGGGGGCGGGGCGCACGTACTTCAATCTGATTGTGGTCTTTTTCCTTTGCGGCCTTTGGCACGGCGCCAGCTGGACCTTTGTGATATGGGGTCTGTACCATGGTTTCTTCCTTGTCTGGGAACGTCTTTCCCTCGGACGGAAAATGGTGGAGTGGATGCCCTCTCCTGTGCAGCATCTTTATACGCTTGTTGCGGTTATAATCGGCTGGGTTATCTTTCGTGCCGATTCGATCGGCTACGCGATGGGGTATGTGAAGGCCATGTTTTCTTTTGGACGACCGGATCTTTTCAATTCACAAATCTTCATCAATGTAAATAATAACTTCATCCTGACCTTTATTATTGCAATTATCTTCTCTGCTCCTATTCGGGAAATTATTTTAAAGGTGCTGAATGTTGAATCTCTGGAAGATGTGGTAACAGGGAAGGTCAGTGGAGCGATATGGCAGCTCTTCTCTTTTCTCTCACTCGGATTCATCTACCTGTATTCAATCTCCAGCATGCTGGGTTCTGGTTACAACCCCTTCCTCTATTTCAGGTTTTAAAGAATCGTGCGTCAGACAATCAAACATTCATGGATGGGCAGGGGGCTTGTTGTCGCAGGAGTGGTGTGCGTCCTCCTCTTTTGTCTGCAGCATAAGATAGAA
>JBFHIO010000311.1:0-3135 GCA_041596435.1 Desulforhopalus sp.
AATGATGATATCAACAGTGGGGGTCGGGTTCCGGAACACCTCTATGGGTTTACTACAGTGTGGACATTTCATGGACAGGCCTGCTGTGAGAGAAAAAAAGTGTTATTCGAAAACCAGAAGTTCACGGATTTCCTGCCAGTTTTCCACTGTGGGCAGGTTGTGTCTGTTTCTGTTCCAGGGGTGAGAAAAAACGAGTGAATTGATGTTGGCTGCGGCCAGCATATTACAGGTTTCGGCTCGGTCATCGACAAAATATCTGAGTTTGTGATCCTGTATGTAACGGAGCTTGTCGTTATGGTCGCCCATAGCGATAAGCTGTATAGCTTTTCGCGTGGATCTGGGGAAAAACTTATCGAACCAATCGATAACGGGCTTCTCGAGATGACGGGCTGTAATAACTGTGATGGGAGCGTGGGCCGACAGTTCTTCCAGTACATCAACAGCACCGGTCATGGGCTGTAGTCCTGTAGAGAGCGAATCCATAAGGATTTCGAGAAAGATACTGTTAACAAGGTCCGTTGATATGCCCAGGCATTCTTCAAGTTCAAAATTGGTAATGTCTTCAATACTGAAAGAGCAGTAACTGTGCTTTTCGCAGGCGATGCGAATAAAAGCTTCAGCAGTATCGGCGATGACTCCGTCAAGGTCAAAGCCGATTTCGTGAGGTTGAATTTTCAATGTACGTTTCATAGCGGATACTATAGCACAGTTAGATTGGTGAGGCTGGATTATCTTTTGAGATAGCGGCTTTCAAGTTCTTTAACTTGCCGCACAAGCAGCAGGTTTTCCGGAGTATCAATTCGAAGTTTTTTACCTGCGGCGACTACCGCGCCATTTATTGCATCGATCTCGGTTTTACGCTGCGCACGAACATCCTGTAGCATTGATGAGATGTTTGTGGCGGTTTTGATGCAGACGCCTTTGGTAATAGCAAGAGAATCTTCAGGTACATAAATGTTACACGCCCGGGCAACATCAAGAGCTTCCTGTACCAGTCGGGCCATGCGCTCAGGTATGTTCGGTAGAGTAAGTAACTCTCCATTGGGGCAGTTGAGAGTGGCCGTAAGCCCATTAATGCCGGTGTTGACCATTAACTTGGTCCAGAGACGGGAGAGAATGTCATCTGTAACTCTGGCTTTAAGGCCTGCGCGGTTGAAAAGCTCACTCACCTGTTGCAGTTGCTGTTGAGCCTTTTCCGGTACCGATCCGAGAAACCCGAATTGTGTCAAACCCTTGCCAGCATGCCTGACATGGCCAGGGCCGACCAGATTTGCACCTTCAGTGGTTGTGCCGTAGGCAGGTGTGGCATTGTTGATCAGAAGCTGTTTTTCCAGATGGGCCACACCATTTTGCATGAACAACAGCAGGGTGTCTGGCCCAAGAAGCGGACTGCAAAAGCCGAGACATCCTTGTATGTCATAGGATTTAACACAAAGAATAACGACATCCGCGACGCCTGTTTCCGTAGGGGAAGAAGAAACAGGAACGAGTGCACGTTCCTGTTTGCCCTTATATTCATAGAGAATTCCCTGTGACGTGAGTTTTCCGGCACGGGTAGCATTGTGATCCAGAAGGGTGAAGCGATACTCCTCATTATGGTCAGCCCTGGCAAGCATAGATGAAAGCAGGCAGCCAAGGGCTCCGGGCCCGACCAGAACGAAATGCATAGTCAGTGCTCCCGTTTATTTAATGATTTTGGCTTCTTCGATTATTACAGCATATTTGTAACCTGCCCCGAAATCTTTTTCTGCGGCAAGTTTTCCTTCAACCATTATGATAACGTCTTCAGCAACGGTTTCAGCAGTTGTGACTACGAGGTCGTGCGTGTTGTTCATTGGATTTCCTGTTCCATCCTGAATATGAACCCAGTTGCGCCCCATGATGTTGGCACTGACTTTTACAACTTTACCCCGTAAGCGGACCTCTTTTCCATTGAGCTTTTTGGCTTCGGTAAACACTTCCTCAACGGTATAACTGTTTTCACCTGTCGCTTTTTCAACGGTCGTTTCGGTATAGGGCACGATTGCACCTGTACTTCCTCCGCTTGTTTCAGCCATCATGGCTGGTTCGGAGGCTGGCACAGCCTGCTGTTCACGGGCTACTGCGGCGGCAAAAGAGTCTTCAGGTGAGCTGTCGGCATTCCCGGCCACGGCTGCTGCTGGTTGTGTGTCATTGACGATCCCGGCGGAAAAAATGATCGACGGGAAAGATCTATCAAGTGACTTGGAATAGAAATCCTTCATCGGCATGCCCTGGCTGTAGCTTACTTTGTCGCCCGGAGTGATCGTTGTCTGAGGAATGGCGACCCACTCTTTGCCAGCACCGCTGTCAACGTAAATATATGTATAACCGGCGGCGTCCATGGTCTCAAGTACGGTGCCGCTGGTATTCTCAGCATGGGCGGTATGAATTGCATTTCCTGAGAATGTCAGAACTGTTGCTGCTGCGATACTGAAAAAAGTTTTTTTGAACATGGTATCTCCTGTTTTATATGTATATTTTCAACACCGCCGCAGAGGTTAATCACTTTCCACAAGAAAGGCAATGTGCTCAAGAAGAGTTCGTGCCCAGAGCTCATATCCGGTATCGGTGATATGTACACCATCATTTTGGAAGAGGTCACCTCCATCCTGGATAAATTTTGAATATACATCTACATAGCAGCTACCAGTTTCCTGGCAGGCTGTATGGATTTGTTCATTCATCGAGGCGACAGCATTTTTTCCGAGATGGGGTAATTGCATTGGGAGAAGGCTGTTCACGAGTAGTTCCGCCTGCGGGTATTCTCGGGAAAGAGTGATGATTATCTTTTTAAGGTCTTCAACAAAGGCATAATTTTCCATAAAGATATCGTTGGTACCGATCATCACAAGCAGCAGGGCGGCAGAAGGGCAGTGCGCTTTTACTCGTGGAAGTGATTGCAGAAGTTCATGGGTCGTTGCCCCTGGTACTCCACAATTATGGATTATGAAATTGTTGATGCGCTGCTGCCAGTTGTAGTCGGCAACCAGTGAGTCTCCAAGCATCAGAAACGATGTCTTGCTGTTTCGGTGTGATGGGAAGGTGGCGGGCATGGTCTGTATCGTAAGGTAAGGCTGTGATGACAGCGTTAATGATTGATATTGTATACAATCC
>JBFHIO010000312.1:0-3129 GCA_041596435.1 Desulforhopalus sp.
CGCTGTTCTCAGTCCATGAGCGTTGAGGTTCGGCAGGTAAAAGCCTTTATCTCCGGCAAATCCACAACAGTTCACATCAGGAGGCAACACCACCTTCTCTGCACACATCGAAGCGATCTCTTCCAAAATTGCGGTAAGTCCCATTTTTTTGGTTGAGCAGGTCGCATGGATGGCTACAGTTTGCTTTTTGGGAGTAAAGTGCAGTTTTTCTAACAAGAATTTATGCACAAATTCAGCGGGTTCGTAAAGTTTCAGCCTGCTGTCCATAACCTTGCGCATACGATATAAACAAGGGGATGTATCGCAGAGTATCGGATATTTTCCCTGCTCAGAAGCAATAAGCAGTGCCGCTTCAAGTTCGCTGGACTTCATGTCCGCTGTTTCGATAAAACCTTTTGACTCCCAGGGGGTACCGCAACAGAGATTTTTCATCCCTTTGGGGAAAATGATACCATAGCCAGCTTTCTCCAGAACCCGAATGGTCACCTCTGGTATAGAGTCAGTCACCGGGTCATCTTTAGCCGGTCCCATGGCGCGGGCAATGCAGGACGGGAAATAGACAACTTTGAGTTCAGCCTGCGGATTTATCGGAGTCTCTTTTGGCGCTGATACGCCATGGGGCATGGCAGTTGTCCACTGTGGCAGGCGATTGCCGCTTACAGAACGTGCGGTACTGCATATTTTACCAAAAGTCTTCGTACCCAGGAGCCGATGCAGCCCTCCCACCACCCCGAGTGCAGCAGAAGCTCCGCTGCAGACCATGTCCAGGTGCTCTCCGGTAAATTTGCCTACCTTTTTGCCAAACGCACTGCGATTTGCAGCTCGTATTTGCTTAATATATTTCCCTGTATCAATAGACACAGGACATGAGGTCTGGCAAAGGCCGTCACCTGCGCAGCTCTCCTCTCCCTGGAAAACAAAGCCTTTTTCAAGCTCAGCAAGACGCTCAGGATTTTCCCCACTTTTCTTCAGTCTTGTAATCTCCCGCTGTATAACAATACGCTGGCGGGCGGAGAGGCTGAAATGATTTGACATGCAGTTCACTTCACAGAAACCACATTCAATACATTTGTCGATCAAAGGGTCGCACTGGGGCAACGGTTTGAAATTTTTCAAATAGCACTCGGGGTCCTCGTTAATGATAACACCCGGGTTGAGGATAGTATCTGGATCAAAGAGGCTCTTGATTTCACACATCAGAGCGTAGCCTTTTTCCCCCCATTCTTTTTTGACAAATGGAGCCATATTCCGCCCGGTACCATGTTCCGCCTTCAAAGAACCGTCGTATTTATCGACAGTCATATTGATGACGGCATGCATCATCGCGTCGTAACGCTTCACCTCTTTTGGATCACTGAAATCCTGGTTGATGATGAAATGGAAATTCCCTTCAAGGGCATGGCCGTAAATAACGGCGTCATCGTAACCATGCTCAACCATGAGATCCTGCAGCTCCTGAGTGGCCTCGGGCAGGGTTTCCATGTGGTAGGCGAGGTCTTCAATAATACAGGTCGTGCCGATTTCCCGCAGGCCGCCGACAGCAGGGAAAACCCCTTTACGAATATTCCACAACTGTGCATTTATAAACGGGTCGGAAGTGAATTCGACGGGGCGCAGTGTTGTAAAGCCCTCCAGAATATCTTTGATTTGGACAATATTTGCATCAAGAGTATCTTGATCCGGAGCCATTGTCTCCATGAGGACCGCAGTGGTTGTTGCATCAAAATCTTTGATGAACCCCGGAATACCCTCTTTGTTTTCCACCGATTTCAATGCCCGCCGGTCAAGGAGTTCTGCGCCGTCTACCGGTCCTTTTTTGAGCGCTACTGTTGCCTGGCATGCAGTCTTGATGTCCGGGAAATAGATCATGGCGCTTGCCTTGAACTTGTACATGGGCACGGAACGCATCACCACCTCGGAGATGAATGCCAGTGCGCCTTCCGAACCGATCAACAGGTTGATGATAATATGGAAAGGATCGTCGTAGTCAATGAAAGGATTGATGGAAAATCCAGTGGTATTTTTGATCGAATATTTTTTTCTTATGCGAGCGGCAAAGGCCTCATCTGCACGCACCCTGTCACGAATTTCCTCAATTTTTTTCACAAACTCAGGCCGGGTACGCTGAAACGATTCACGGCTGTCAGCGTCTGCAGTATCAAGAAGGGTACCGTCTGCGAAAATAATTTTAGCCGATTCGATTGTTTGATAGGCATTTTCATGGGTGCCGCAGTTCATGCCGGAGGCGTTGTTAATAATGATGCCTCCAACCATTGCGGAGTTAATGGAGGCAGGATCCGGACCGAATTTCCGGTCATAAGGAGCCAGAATACGATTTACCTTTGCCCCTACAATTCCAGGCTGCAGACGAATTTTTTGTCCATCTTCCAATACTTCGTAGTCTTCCCACCCTTCATTGGCCATAAGCAGGATAGAATTGGAGATAGCCTGGCCGGACAGAGAGGTCCCTGCTGCTTTGAAGGTTACCGGAAGTTTCCTGGACGATGCTTCACGCAGACAAAACTGCATTTCCTTTTCGTTTGAAACCCGAACCACCACCTGTGGCTCCAGGCGGTAAAAGCCACCATCCGTACCATACGCAAGGCGACGAAGTGTATCTGTGAAAATTCGTTCTTCTGGTATAAGGGTGGATATTGCCTTTACATAATTTTCATATTCAACGTTGATCATGGGCATCCTCTTAGTAAAAATATTGAATGATTCTCCGCATGTTGCGGTGTGCTAAAAGGCTACGAGAGTATTCATCGTAATCACCGGTTCTGTGATTTTTTTCTTTTCCTGCATATGCTTGAATGGCTGTAATTACGACCATATTAACGTGTGCTAATACGTTACTCCCTCTACAGGAATCGTTCACCGTTATACAACAGTAAGCATGATTTTTTCCCCTGGCATTTCTTGTTTTTGCTTCAAAAAAAACGATTAATCAGCAATGCCGAGTCAAAATTATGGGAAAGAAATTTTTTAAGGTATGAGACGAGCCACCAGGTTAACGGTCTGATCCGATTCAAGGAAGTAATCTGGGATCAGAGTCACCTGCCTGAAATCAACAGGCCACCGGGGAGTCGATTTTTCTTTACTGGACGTCACTTCAAAACGGAAACAAAC
>JBFHIO010000313.1:0-3112 GCA_041596435.1 Desulforhopalus sp.
AGCTCACTTACCCAGAAGGGCATCAGCAGGAGGACAATGAAGAAACCCTTGTAGCGCAGATTGACGACCTTGGTGAGATAAAAGGCGACCGGAAAGGTCACCATAAAAGTGAGGATGGTGGTAATGACAGCGTAGCAGGCAGTCCGGACAAAGGTGTACCAGTAAATCCGCTCGGTAAAAAAGTGACGGTAATTCTCCAGAGTCCAGGTTGGATTACCCAAATCACTGGTTCCTCTGAGCGACATTATCAACAGTTCAACGTGGGGAATTACGATAAGCAGTACGAGCCAGAGCAGCACTGGAGTGAGGAAAATAAACAGGCTGAGACGAACATGGGTAGAGATGTTTTTCATGGTCAACTCCTCGGAAAACAGAGACAGCTTTCGGCTTGCACCATGGCTGTTATCTGGTCGCCTGTAACAATATGAGCAAATTGCTGATTCTGTGGCAGTGCTATTGTCAGCTCGCAGTCGCTGTTATCGATGGCAGCGAGTAATTTGGTGTTGGAGCCATCAAAAAGGATATTGCGCACGGTCATGTTAAAGACGTTGCTCTTCTCTGTGATCTCTGAGGGATTGATAATAATTGCCTCTGGTCGGATATAGAGAAGGTAATTCTCGACGTTCTTTTGAGAGCGGCCCGCAGGTTGTGCTGCAAGCGGTACGCCAAACTCCGTCATCACTCTGAATGGCTCCGCAGTGATTTTACGAACCGGCAAAATGTTGGTCTCGCCGACAAATCCGGCAACAAAGCTGGAGGCCGGGTTGCTGTACAGCTCCCGTGGTGAGCCAATCTGCTCAAAGTGGCCCCTGTTCATCACCGCGACCTTATCCGACATCACCAGCGCCTCTGACTGGTCATGAGTAATGTACATGAAGGTGGTCCCCACTTCAGCCTGTAATTTCTTCAGCTCAATCTTCATCTGCTCCCGCAGTTTCAAGTCAAGCGCACCAAGCGGCTCATCCAGGAGCAGCAGTGAAGGCTCAAGAACCAGTGAACGGGCGATGGCCACCCGCTGTTTCTGCCCCCCGGAGAGCTGTGATACCTTTTTTTTGCCGAAGCCCTCCAAATGTACCCGCTCCAGCATGGCACCGACTTTGGCGTTGATCTCCTTTGGGGCAAGCCTTTTGCGCTTCAGGCCAAAGGCAATATTCTCCTGCACATTCATCATCGGAAACAGTGCCAGATTCTGAAAGACAAGGTTCACCGGACGTCTGTTCGGTGGCATTGAGGTCATGTTTTCACCGTTAATTAACAGACGCCCTGAGGTCGGTTCTAAAAAACCGGCAATCATTCGCAGAAGTGTTGTCTTCCCGCAGCCGGAGGGCCCGAGTATGGAGAAAAAATGGCCGTCTTCAACCTGAAAATTAAGGGTATCAACGGCAACAAAGGTGCTAAAAGTTTTTTTGAGATCCTGAATATCCAGGACTGCATTGTTCATGATTAATCCATCCCTGAAATAAAAAATAAATCGCCGCCTCCCATAGAGTGAAGCGGCGTTGGTGCTGCTGACATTTTACCTGAAAAGAATCAGTTAGTGGCTTTTACACTGTCAAGAATCTTCCCTTCAAGTTGTTCTATCTGTGCGGAAACCGGCGGATACCAGTTGATGTTATCAATATCTGCTTCCTTAAATGAACGCTCGAGATTGCCACGAACTTCAGCATTAAGAAACTTGAGCGCTTCTTTTGAAGCTGTGGCACAATTTTCAGCATTGGTGAAAACCGCTGCGTTTTCCGGACGGAGCATGAAGTTGATCCACTTGTAAGCACCTGCAACATTTCCTGATTTTACTGGCAGCGCAAAAGTATCAATCCAGCCGAGTGCACCGCTTGCAGGGGCAATAAAATCGATATCTGGATTTTCTGCGTGCAGCTTCCATCCACCATTATCCCAGCCCATGGCAACGCTTACCTCTCCGCTGCGCAGCATTTCCAGCAGGGAGTCGCCGTTTGACCAGTAGTTTTTGACAAAAGGTTTGGTCGCGATCATTTTATCGGCAACGCTGTCCATCAAGGCTTTGTAGGCTTTTGCATCGGCATATTTCGCAAAAGGATCGTCACCCAGGGCAAAGGCCAGACCAATCAGAGTCGGACGTTTCAGGCGGTAGCTGATTCGCCCTTTGTATTTTTCATCAAGAAGGGCGGTATAGTCTTTTGCCTCAGGAGCCAGCTTCGTGTTCACAATCAGTCCGGAAGTCCCATAGCAGAAGGGAACGCCGTAGGAATCCTCACCGACTTTAGTATTTTTCTTGACTGCTTCAAGCATGGAGGGGATGAGCTGAGCGCTGTCAATTTTGCTGTAATCCATGGGCTGATAGATGTGAAATTTGGCCTGAACAGCAGATATTCGATCCTGGCTCGGCTGCGCCAGGTCAAACCCTGCACCACGGGTGGCGCGGAGCTTGGCAATCATCTCTTCGTTATTCGTGTAGGTAACTTCTACCTTAAGGCCGGTTTCCTTTTCAAATTTTTTCACTAGAGCCTGTGGCGCATACCCCTTCCATGTGAGGATTTTAAGGGTTTCTGCTGCTTGTGCAGAAGTTGTCAGACCGACAAAAGCGCATACAAGGGCTGCAATCAGTTTTTTCATTGGATTTCTCCTGAAAGATTTTTCGTTTGCTGGCAAGGATTCAATGATGACGAAAGCATACCCGTCCTAAAGGAATATGGCTTCGAAGCAGTGAATTCGATTAAAGAGAACCTTGGATAATCAGTCTTTTGCCCATCTTCTTCGTTACAGTTAAAAATTTATCCTCGGAATATCAGTTATATGCCTGCGGTAAATTTCTTCCTGCGCCTTGAATCGGAACGAAATACAAGATTCTTCAAGATACCCTGAAGCTATTCTAGCATTTGGAGAAAAGAGTATAAACCCAAAATGCTCCTGCTAACCAAATTATAAAATTCAGCGGGGAAAATCTCTGCCAGCAGGTACCCCACCTGCTAATGCAGCGACAAAAAAGATCAACACGCTGTGGGGGGGAACAAAAAAAGACATGGTCTCTCGTGTATTCATTCGGAGAATATCCGCATTCTGTTGTCCCGCGTGGAGCCTCTTAATTCAATATTTTCCGGGTTTTGATCTCCCGGGATTACCGCAGAGGACGAGA
>JBFHIO010000314.1:0-3092 GCA_041596435.1 Desulforhopalus sp.
GATGAGCTCTTCGACCTCGTCCCAGCTGGAGCGGCGAAAACCGCCCTTGCCACGGGCCTGCTGGTAGCTCTTGCGCCGCACCGGGTCCTCGACGATAGCGGCCCAGGCATCGACCGGATCACCATGTTCAGCCTTGGCGGCACGCCAGAGATCGGTCAGCACTCCGCGCAGATAGGGGTATTTGATCCGCAGCGGACTGTAGAGATACCAGGAGAAGGAGATACCACGCTGGCAGCCCCGCGGCTCGTAGGGAGGGAGGCTCGGCTCCAGGGCCGGATAGTCGGTGGCCTGCAGCTCCCAGCCGACGATGCCGTCCTTGACATGCACGTTCCAGGAGCAGCCGCCGGTGCAGTTGACCCCGTGGGTGCTGCGCACTACCTTGTCGCACTGGTTGCGGTTGCGGTAGAATTCCTCCCACTGCCGGGATTTGGGATCGACAATATCCTTGATCCAGCTCATCTCATTTCCCCTTTCCTTGGTGGGCCTTTTTCACCAGAGGCTGGCGGACACCCTGCAACCGCCGCTGGCCGAACAGTCCGACCAAACCGAGAAAAACCGCGCCCGCAAGCAAAACATCCCGAGCCAGTCCACCACTGATATGCGGTGCCGGCCGACCATTAACTTCGGCAAGAAATGCCGCCAGGTCGAGCTGTTCCTGGTGACTCAGAGGCCGGTTGGCGTAAATCGGCGTCATGCTGGGAAAAGGCAGGGATTCCAGAACGCTGAGCACTCCGTCTTCGCCAAAATTTTCCCAGAGCGAAGTCAGGTCGGGGCCGAAGCTGGCGCCGGCAGCTTTACCCAGACCGGCGCCGGCGATACCGTGGCAGGCCAGACAGGGGGCGCCCCCGTTGGCAAAAAAGGCAGTGCCGACAAACAGGGCTTCCCCGCGACGGGGGTCGCCCGTGGTTCCGGTTTCAGCGACAGACGTAACCGCTGGCGGCACTTCGGTTAGGGCGTGGTGCTGTGCCTCGGCCGGCGAGGCGAGATAGGCCAGCAGAGCCTCAAGCTCTTGATCAGTAATCCCCATGCTGGGCATAATAAAATCATTGAAACGTTGCTTCAGTTGCACGGCCACGGGGTCATTGGCATCTATCATCTTTTTGGGATTGAGAATGAAAGACACCAGCCAATCGTGCTCTCGGCGCTGGGTAACACCGGCCAGGTCGGGCCCCATGGGCAGGTCGCCACCGCCGATAGTGTGACAGGAGCTGCACTTCTGCTGAAAAATGGCTTCGCCCCGCTCCGCCATTTGAACATCGGCTGCGGCAACCCCAACCGATACCAAAGAAATAAGAAAACCTGCGACAAAACTACCGAGCGGAAACAATCCTCTGCTGACCATATTTCACCTCTTAACTGCGTCAAAAGTGAATGAAGTTTCAGGCTACTGAAAACGTATAATCATTTTTAATTTCTTGAATTGACCTGGGTCAAAGAGCGAAATATTTATTTTTCTTTCGGGTCAATTGTGTTGCCAGATCTCTCACACCGATCAATAACTTTGCTTCGCTACAAAATCGGCGGAGATAATTGCCGAAAACCTGGATCGAAAAGGTGTAAATTCCAGATCGATTAGCTTAATGAAAGGAAGAGTGCGGCGAACCGGCCTGCTGGCTTTTGGCCACTAGAAAATAGACGATACCTAGAATGAGCAGGGTGCCGGCCAGAAAGGCCTGGGTCGTCAAAGGATCATGCCGAAGAGTGGAAATGAGTATTTCACGGATGAGGGCCACGATAACCACACCGATGAACACCAGAATATTGAATCGTCCGCCCTTTAGAGTTTTGATCTCGTTGTCCATGAGTTCGATCATCATCCACAGAATGAGCAAAGTACCCAGGGCACTCAGAATTCCTTTTTCGATCGCTCCGGAAAAGACGTGGGTTATTTCCCAGAAGAACAGACCAATAACCGAAAGGGAGACTCCAACCAAAGCCAGAACCAGGATTAAATTGAGCCCGTAGGTGAAGCGTTCGGTGGCGTGAACCAGTTTGGATTCGAGCCGGTGTGAAATGAAGACCTTTTTCAGAGATTCTTCCTGATAAGCTGCTGTCATAATATCGAGATTAATGTCGAGTATTTTCTCAATAACGATAATATGCCGCCGTCGTTCCTCCTCACCAGGGAAGGTTTCCCAGATTAACTCCAGCAGGAACCGCCGAATCTGGTGCATCGCTGCGTTGACATAGTGGGCATTCAATCCGATGCTCACATGAATCGCCCCGGTGCGTTGCAGGGTGTGCAGATACTGGTTGCCGTAATTACCCTGGAAAAGATTGCAAAACCATGCGGTATGGCTTTTTTTCAGTCGCAGAACTATGGTTTCATCGCGCAGAAATTCCGCAGTTTCAGGAAGCCCCAACAAATAATCGTAGAACTCTTCGATCATCCTCTGCGCGCTGGATTCGGCAACAGGCAGTAGTGCCTGAAGTAACCGAGCATCTTCCGATGTGAATCGGTAATGTCTTTTGATTTCCTCCATGCTCAGCATACAGCCCCCCATGTCGTTAAAGTGGAAACCATAGTAGCGCTGCATAAATAAAGCTATATTCTAAACTTTGATAAAAAATTTATCATATTATTAAACAAATGAAATCGCAGGACAGTTATATTTTCCTTAGGTCATCTTAAAATTGCAACGAGCTCATTCTCTCCGTGATAGATATCCGTCAATTCTCTCTACTTTTTAACTAATGAAAGTGAAACCTGTTTGGCGGAAAACCAAAACCATGATTTGGGCCTTAGACCCCAAAATCCGTCATTTTCGGATACCATCTTGAAATTTGTTCCATCTGAATCAAGATCTGATAAACAGTATGATCCATCAATTCTTATAAATGCTCCTTTTTCGGGCAGGGAAGATTCGCAACCACCAGACCCGTGCAAAAAATAGCGCAATATGAGAAACGCCCTCAATCTGAAGACAGAGGGCGTTTCGTGTTTTCCAAAGGGTAAGTTGCAGGACTCGTATTTTTCTAATCGTCCATTCTGGCGTTGAGATAAGAAACCAGATTTATCTTGCGATTTGTCAAGCCAAGTTTATTCCGGATACTTTCCCGGTGGCGATTCACCGTAGCGGGAGAGATACCCC
>JBFHIO010000315.1:0-3079 GCA_041596435.1 Desulforhopalus sp.
AGCCACCAGTAGAGACAGCAGCTTTGAAGAGCTCTACAGCGGGGGAAACACGAGCGCCGTCATTACACTCAACTTTGTGTACAGCACAAAACTCGATCTGGAGAACAACACAACAATTGGCAATGGTTTCCAGCTCACGTCGAATGCGGCTTCCTTCCCCACACAGCTCGCCATCAGTCTGGATACGGCCATTGATGGGGAAGAGAATGCCACAGAGGGGATCTTTATCGACACCTCCGCCACCACCGCTGGCCAGAAAAAATGGTCAGGCAGTGTCACCCCCTTTTACAGAATGGACAGCACCAGATAAATTCACCTGGACACTGGACGGGAACATCTCCCTCCACAAGGCAGAGAATATTGCCTGTGAACAACCACAGATTTCTGCAGCGCACCATCTTTATCCATGTTTTTGCATTTTACACAATGCATAAACTTATAAAATATGTTTTTTCTAATCAAAAAGGCTAAAGTCCCACCTCGCACTGCCGAGAAGTAAAAGAACAGAAACAATAACGTCTCGTGTTTTGATCACGGGCACCATGACAACAGAGCAGCGACACAAAGTCCTGCCCGGAACTCACCAAAGGAAAAAAAATGAAGGACAATAACAAAGGTTTTACCCTGATTGAGATGGCAATCGTACTGGTCATCATCGGCCTCATCCTTGGTGCCGTCACCAAAGGTCGCGATATTCTCGACAGTGCCAAACAGAAGAACTTCTATTCTATTTTTCTTAAAGGCTGGGATTTGAGTGTTACCTCCTACTATGACCGCACACATATGATTCTGGGATCAACTCCTGGTACTTTTGCCTCCAGCTCCAGCTACCAAATGGATAACGTAATAACAAATCTTGAAGCCGTCGGCCTTGAAGCTCCGGTAACGAATGGTGCCACTGCCAATGTGATGAATTACTCCGGGCAGGATGTAACGCTGACGTTCAGAACTGACAGCAACAACAAAAACTATTTTAGGCTCACCCCCATTCCTGTCTCCCTTGCCATTGCTATTGACACCATGGTTGATGGCGAAATGGATGGGACAACGGGTCAGTTTCTGGGTGATGGGAATAAAGATACAGGTGCCGCATGGACCGAATTGACTACTGCGACACAAGACGCAACCACCACTGCCCGCTACTATATCAACTTCCCGTAACCTGCCCTCTGACGTAAAAACAACAAGGCCCGAATTGAATTTTCAATTCGGGCCTTTCTCTATTCTTGCGGGACAACATCAGGCTCTGCCACCAGCGGCCTTTCACCCTGATACCAATTACATTTTTTACTGACCAGAGAACACAACTGCGTGGACATCTTTTGGGGCGATTACGAATGGATAGACAGAATGTAAAATTGATCTCATTGTAGAAACATCCGTTGTGGGATGAAATCCCCCTTGTGCTGGAGACGCCCCAATTGGTCATCTCTACGACCTTTTGCTTTTTCCTGCCTCCCTTTTCCCCCCCATAAATACAACACCACGCTGTCACCACGGAGGTTAACGGCGGGATTGCAGGGATCTGCACAATCAATACCCGTAAAATAAATCTCCAACATCGTAGAGACGACCAATTTGGGCGTCTGTCCCACTGTCTTTGAATTCGCCAATACAAAATATAAATGGTATCAGCTGGTAAAAAAGAACCGGCAGAAATTTCACCCCTGTTGAGGCAGCCGTTGTGCGTGTTATGGATGGGTTAAGAAATGTGTGTGATGAAAGGAAGGGTTGTGCGGAAAAGCGCCTGCCAGCCGTCAGCCACCGCCGGTGGTACGACGGTGACTGTGGCAGGAAACAGAGGAAAGCTTATACTGTGCGTACGAAACGCCCGAAACCTCCGGGAATAGATCCAGAACTCCAGAAGGCGCGTCCCTGTTTAAAATCAACAAACCAGTAGCCGCCGGGTTTGCGGGTGGCGTTGACAAAAACAAAGGCCTCTATCTTGTGAAAACAGGGGTGGAGATACAGTCCCTTCATATTACGCTCCGGCTCCAGCAGAGACAGTGCCTCTTCCATTGAAGGCATACGCCAGTCGGAAAAACCGGCGAAACCCTCCTTGTTGACCCTTTCAAGATTGAGGCGCATGCTGCGGATTGAGTGGATATCCTGCCCTCCCCGCTCCCACATCAGACCGGTACGCAGATCCACAGCGACCTCTGGGCTCTCTCCGGCAACAAACAGGTTGTCAAAGCGCCCTTCAGGGTTGAGTTCACGATCAAAGAAATTTCCCTTGCGGATCACTCCGGCGATATCTTCATCGTTGATAACCTGCGCTTCTGTGGGCAGCGTAACCACCTCGCCCTCCAGCTTGACAGTAGAAGCATCCGGCAGAGGCGGTCCCATCTCCTCGACCTCTTTCAGCTCAACTATCGGTTTGACCAGATCGCTCACACCCTCTTCACTGAGAACGTTCTTGATCAGCCAGTCTTTTACCTCTTTATTAATAGTGAAGCTCTTCTCAAAAATCGCGACCTTCCCCTCACCGTCTACACAATCCTGCAGAAGCTTTTGCGGTGCCTCAATCTCGGCGAGAATACGCGCGTGCTTCACAGATCTTTCCATCAGGCAGAGTTTCGGTTCGTCACCCCAGCCATCAATGAAAAAGTAGTAGACACACTCATTGTTATCACGAACCCTCTCCCGGCCGCCCCAGGACTCGTAGGTGCCGAAGGAAAAGGAAGGATTCATCTCCCAGTCGATAGGGGAAATAACACGGTTACCAACTATAATTTTATCAAATTCTGCCATGGATACTCCTTTTTTAGGTTGTCCCTCTGCTTCTTCACGGGAGAATAACTCTGAACTGCCAGTCACCTGAGCGACCAGTTTCTACATGAACTACATGATAATCGTTCCTATAACATTGGCATGAATCTAAATTTTGCCACAAAAAAGGGTGCCCCCGTCCTCGACTTTTTCTCCAGACAGGACAAGCCCTGACTCTTGTACCAGCAGAGTTACAGGACGTCTCTCATCCTGCAGCATGGCTGAACACCCGCTGACAGACTCTCATCATCTTCGGCCCTCTCAACACTCTCTGGTCCTGAGCCCCGCAACCACCAGAGAGTTCCAGCAA
>JBFHIO010000316.1:0-3076 GCA_041596435.1 Desulforhopalus sp.
GAGAGAATCTGGCAGGGATGGTGCAGATCGGTCAGTGCATTAATCACCGGAACGGTGGCGTAATCCGCCAGTTCTTCAATAACCTCCTGGCCGTGGGTCCGTACCACCATTCCATCCACATAGCGAGACATCACCCGCGCGGTATCTTTCAACGGTTCAGAACGAGAGAGCTGAGTATCACGGCCCGCAAGGAAGAGGGCCTGTCCGCCAAGACCATATACCGCCGACTCAAAAGAGACGCGGGTACGGGTGGAAGGTTTTTCAAAAATCAGAGCAACACTTTTCCCTTCAAGGGAAGTGTGACAAAGTCCCTGCTGCTTCTCATGCTTAAGAACAATTGCCCGCTCAATGAGAACAGAAAGCTCTTCCTGAGAAAACTGAGCAAGGGAACGAAGGTGGGTGGTCACGGCAAGACTCCTTTTCTACGATTATTTTTAAAGATAGTTGACACAAGGCGAAATTTCCATTTTTACCTGAATGGTGCGCCCTTTGCAAAGATTTTTACTTTAGATCTGTGCCAGCACCCTGCCGAGAACATTCAGCATCTCGTCAATCTCATCCCGGGTTACGATCAGCGGCGGTGCAAAACGGAGAACCCTTCCACCAGCGAAATTGATCAGCACGCCATTTTCAAACATGCGATTAACAATCTCGCTGCCATGTTCAATTCCTTTTTCCGTCAAAGTAGCACCAACCAGCAGGCCGGCACCCCTTGAACCGGTAATCAGATCAGGGAAGCGCTGGACAAAATCCTCAAGCCGCTTCATCATCCACGCACCTTTGTCCCGCACATCTTCAAGAAAACCTTCAGCCAGCAACTCCTTCACCACAACCACACCGGCAGCACAGACAACCGGATTACCGCCGAAGGTGGACGCGTGGGTTCCTGGAACCATCTTCGCCGCGATCTTGTCGGTGGTAAGCATGGCCCCCGCCGGCAGACCGTTGGCCAGAGCCTTGGCAAGGGTGATGATGTCTGGAGTCACACCGAAATATTGATGTCCGAAAAGATGACCAATACGCCCCATGCCGGTCTGAACTTCGTCAAAGATGAGGAAAATTCCATGCTTATCACAGAGTTTGCGGATACCTTCGATATACTCCTGCGGCATAGGTCGAACCCCGCTCTCACCCTGAATGGCCTCGCACATGATCGCACAGGTCTCGTCGTCCACCATCTTCTCCAGGGCATCAAGATCACCAAAAGGTGCATAGACAAACCCGGCAGGCATTGGTTCAAAACCTTTGTGAAAACGCGGCTGCCCGGTGGCTGCTACGGTGGCCAGGGTACGCCCGTGAAAGGAGCCTTCGAGAGAGATAATCTTATAGCGCCCTTCCGGACTGGCAATGCGCGCCATCTTAATCGCAGCCTCGTTGGCCTCCGCCCCGCTGTTGCAGAAGAAGACCCGGTCGGCGAAACAGTTGGCGACCAGCATCTCTGCCAGCTCGACCATCGGCGTGGTGTACCAGAGATTGGAGATATGCACCAGTTTCGCGGCCTGCTCCGTAATGGCAGCAGTCACTTTGGGATGGCAGTGGCCAAGGGCAGTCACAGCGATACCGGCAAGAAAATCAAGATAGCTTTTCCCATTGGCGTCCTTCACCCGGCATCCCTTCCCCTCTACAATTGCCGCTGGATAGCGGCTGTAGCTGCCAACAATGACCTGGTCCGCCCTTTTTTTCCACTCTGCATTACTCAGTCCGTTTTCCATCAGCGTATCTCCGTACCAACCCCCTCGGGGGTCAAGATTTCGAGGAGGATGGAGTGCTCCACCCTGCCATCAAGAATATAGGTTTTTACTGCCCCGGCCTCAAGTGCGTCCTTACAGCAGCGTACCTTGGGAATCATCCCGCCGGAAATAGTTTTATCTGCAATCAGTTCTTCCGCCTGCTGCGAAGTTATTGAGGTGAGCAGTTGACCTTTCTGGTCTTTCACCCCGGGGACATCAGTAAGCAGCATCAGCTTCTCTGCTTTAAGGGCCCCAGCCACTGCACCCGCAACGAGGTCGGCATTAATATTGAAAGCTTCACCGTCGTCACCCACACCAACGGGGGCAATTACCGGGATAAAATCACTCCCGATAAGGATATCAAGCAGCTCAGTGTTAATCTTCGTCACCTGTCCAACCCGGCCCACATCAATCAGCTCGGGCGGTGTGTTCTCCAGCACAATCTCGTTTCTGCGACTCACTCTGAGCTTCTCGGCGCACACAAGATCTCCATCGCGGCCGGAGAGCCCCACGGCCATGCCGCCACAGTGGTTGATCAAACCCACTATCTGTTTGTTCACCTTGCCCACCAGCACCATCTCCACCACATCCATGGTTTCCCCATCGGTGACCCGCATCCCTTCAACATATGAGGGCTTGATCTCCAGACGGTCGAGAAGAAGGTTGATCTGCGGGCCGCCACCGTGGACGATCACCGGGTTGATACCGATTTGTTTAAGCAGAATAACATCCAGGGCAAACTGTCGTTTGAGCTCATCATCCACCATGGCGTGACCGCCATATTTAATAACAAGGGTTTTCCCGCGAAACTTCTGCATATAGGGCAGGGCATCAAGCAGCACCCGCGCCTTCTGGATCCCCCCCGTGATTTTTTCTTTCATGATTGTATCGATTTCTTCAGTTGAATTTGCTGAGAGAAAAAGAACCCTCTCCCCGCTGGTGGACGCCCGGCAGAGAGCAAAACCCGCCGGATTCTATATGAAAGGTATTGTACAGACTGGCAAAGTTTTAGTAAAGTCCCCAATCTTTCAGGGAAGAGGCCTTCCCCCCATTTTGAAGGACTCCCTTCCTGCAGCAACAGAGCAGGCACCGATACCAAATTAAAATTTCTCCACAACCTCAGCAGCTTCGAACAAGGATCAGTCCGGCTTATGCCAGATAAAATTCCCCGAACACGGTTCTCTTTACATTTCTCAGCGCATGATATAGGATGTCGACTGGCAATGTCCTATGCAAATTCTTAACCAGGTACGGGTCTGAACTTGAATTCAGGAGAAAAAATTATGAGTACCCACCCTCTTATCACCAGAGTAAAACCCCTTCTGCAGGCAGCCCTCATTGGCACC
>JBFHIO010000317.1:0-3075 GCA_041596435.1 Desulforhopalus sp.
ATTTTGAAAAAGGAACTTGCCATGAAAAAGATCATTGCCATTGCTTTCGCTCTCGCACTTACAGGAGCATCTGTAACCGCTTTTGCTGCAAACGACGACGGCCCCCGTGGCCAACAGCCCCCCTCTTTTGATCAGCTGGACACAAACTCCGATGGCCAGCTCAGTAAAGATGAAGTCAAAGGCCCCCTCGTCAACGATTTTGAGGAATTTGACGCCAATAAAGATGGCTTTTTGACTGAGGACGAACTGCCCGCACCGAGACAACCAGAAGGCCCCATGTAACAGTCTTTCCTGTTCGGCAGACATTCCTGCCTGCCGAACAATTCCCTGCTCACAGACTCAGAACACTCCTGCCTGTTTTCTCCTGTCTCACCACTCCTGCTCTCCCCTGCAGCTCCTTTCCTTTTTACAGTCAATATGTATTGAAGAAGCTTAAATTCAGGACAGGAATCCTTATACTCTCCGTAATTATCCATCCTTTTTGCCTTGTCATTGTGGATAATGACCTCGTCAGGACAGGAGATTATATGCCTGCCTCATATTCACTTTGAAAAAGGAACCTGCTATGAAAAAAATCACGGTACTTGCTTTCGCTATCGCACTTGCTGGAGCTTCATTAACCGCCTGCGCTGCAAACAACAATAACGGTGGTTCTCGAGGTGGTCATCAACAGCCCCCCTCTTTTGATCAGATGGACACAAACTCCGACGGTCATCTCAGTAAAGATGAAGTGAAAGGCCCCCTCGCCAAAGATTTCGATAAATTGGACGCCAATGGTGATGGCGTGTTGACTGAGGACGAACTGCCCACACAGAAACAAGGGCAAGGCCAGCAGGGACAAGGCCGCATGTAACAGTCTTTCCTGTTCGGCAGACATTCCGGCCTGCCGAACAATTTTTTACACGCAGACTCAAAACGCTTCTGCCTTTCTTCTCCTGTCTCACCATTCCTGCTCCCCTGCAGTACTTTCTTGAAAAAACTGTTTTCCGACGACTGCAGCGCCCTGCCTCCGCAGCCTCTCTGGTACGTTGTGTTCTCAGAAGTTACAGGCAGTAAATTCCCTCCTGTGCCTCGAATGCGAACGAGATACAAGGTTTTTCAAGGTCCCCGAAATTATTTAAACTGGTATTATACTCTGAATGGACGGTGCCCTGTTCTCCCTGGGGTACCTTGAATTCGACTGAATTCGCCGAAATATACCGAGACACCAGACAGGAAAGAGATGATACTTCAAAGCCTCATTGCCACATACGGCTATGCCGCCGTTGGAATCGGTACTTTTGTTGAAGGCGAGACGATTCTCGTGCTGGCCGGTTTTGCAGCGCATCAGGGCTATCTCGACTTGTACAGGGTTATATTCTGGGCGATTGTCGGAAGTTTTGGCGGGGACCAGCTCTTTTTTTACCTTGGTCGAGTAAAGGGGGAATCGTGGCTCAAGAAGCGCCCGAAGTGGCAGTCCAAAGCAAAAAAGATATTTTCCCTTCTACAGAAACATCAAAACCTGCTCATCCTCGGATTCCGATTCGTTTACGGATTTCGTACCATTACACCGATCATCCTCGGCACAGCTCGAATCGCTCCGCTTCGATTTTGTCTGCTCAATCTGGTGAGTGCATCTCTCTGGGCGATTGCGGTGGCAACTCTGGGGTATCTGTTCGGCAATATCGCAGAAGCACTCCTCGGCAATCTGAAACGCTATGAGTTGATTTTGTTCGTTACGCTGGCCGTTGCGGGAGGGGTGTTCTGGTTGAGACATGCGGTTAAAGCACGCCGCTCAATCAAGAAGGAATAAACAAGATAATAAAATTGATCTCATTGGTAATAACAGTGGCATTACATCACCATTGGTAAAAAATCGGCACGGCGGTGATTCCAGCGATGGTGTTGTAGAGACAAGGCATGCCTTGTCTACACGGTGCCGGTAAACGTAACGATAACGCTGAAATTACAGCAGATACAACCGGGATTGGGCCCCCTTAAACGGAGGCATAATTTAATCGGAATGGTATTATATATAAAAGCTTTAGCGTGTTTCGCATGTTTCGCTGGCTGCCCAGTCTTTTGCTTCCCGTCTTTTGCCTTTTCCTTTCTCCAGCCTCCCTTCTTCTTCCTTCGTGTTCCTTCGCGTTCTTCGCGGTAAAAAAATGCTTTACCGTCTTTGAAGTCGGAAAGCCTGTTAAAAGGAAATTTCTGACAGATTCCCTGTCATCTTCAGGAGATAGAGAATTGCAGTACAGGTGAAAGCGGAAGCGCAGGTGGTAATCATGATAATGGTAGAAGAGAGCTCGCTGTCCCCTCTCAACTGACTGGCAAGGACACTGCAGACGGTGGCGGTGGGGGTTCCTGCCAGCAGGGTGGCAATAGCCAGCTCATCGCCCCGCACCTTGAAAGCAAAAAGAATCAGCGATGCCAGCAACGGCAGAAAAGCAACTTTTATCACACTGGAAAGTACGGCCGTACCCGCTGATCCCCTCAAGCGTTGAAAGGAAAAAGAGGCACCTGTACAGATCAGGGCCGTGGGCAGGGTCATCCCCGTGAAAATGTGCAGAGTCCGCGCCATAACCTCCGGCATGGGCAGTTGCAGCCAGCTCCAGAGAATCCCGAGTACCGGGCCGAGGAACATCGGGTTTACGGCAATCTCCCGCAGATACTCCATCACCGGAAAACTCTGCCCTTTTTCCCGCCATGGCAGCAGCAGAGCCAGAATAGAAACAATGCTCATGCAGGGAACAAGAAAGCCGAGCAGAATTCCCGCCTTTGTTACCCCTGCCGCGCCGAAAACCGCATTTATAACCGCCAGCCCGACATACGCAAGATTCCCTCGGACAGAGGCCTGCACAAAGGCCCCCTGGACAACCGGCGGGTATTTTCTACAGAGAGTCCACAAAGAGGCGAGACTAAAGGTGAGAAAGATGGCGGCGAGGAGCCCCGCAAGCGTGAAAAAGGAAAAATTACTGCCAAAATCCGCTGTGGCAATTTTTTGAAAGAGAAGAGCCGGAAGCGCTGCATAATACACAAACCGATTCAGGTCATCCACCAGCCGATCGTGAAGCAGCCCTATTTGCTTTAATCCCC
>JBFHIO010000318.1:0-3072 GCA_041596435.1 Desulforhopalus sp.
ACGCATTTGCCAGCCACCGGAGAAAGAGCAGACCGGTTTTTCCATATCCTCACGAGAGAAACCAAGGCCGAGCAGCACCCGCTCGATTTTACCGTCAAGGGTATAAATATCGCTTCCTTCAAGGCGATACATAATTTCTCCCTGACGCTCAACCATTTCCTGGAATTCCGGGGAATGCGGATCCCCGCCACGCGCCATCTCTTTGTGAATATCATCAAGTTCAGTCTGCAGATCAATCAGGTGAGCAAAAGCACTCTCTGCATCCTTTTTCAATGAGTGCTCAGCAAAAAGTTCCGCTGATTCCTGGGCGAGATAACCGATGGTGAAATGACGAGACTGGCTCACCACGCCGTCGTCCGTATGCTCCAGCCCCGCCATGGTTTTCAGCAGCGTCGATTTTCCGGCGCCATTTACCCCCACGAGGCCAATGCGGTTACCACGGAAGACCTGGATGGAAAGATCTTTAAAGAGGATCTTGTCCCCGAAACGAACATCAAGATTGTTTACAGACAGCATAAAAACTTCCTTTCGCAACAGAGCGGTCTGCCGTGATGCGGTAACGTCCCGCATAGCCAAGGGCATCAAGCCGCTTTCTGTTCTCTTTGTTTATACCTATAACTGAGGAGATATCACGGTGGGAGACTGTTACATCCATCCACTCACCTTCCTTCAGTGACTTCAGACAATTTTCCAAATAGTAAAACCAGCGGCGGGATTCCACCATTGCGCCAAAGGCGGGATGCCAGGGGCCAGCGAGAATGCTGGCCTCAAGTGAGGGTGCAGGCTGCAATCCAACACGTATAACCCGAATGTCAGCCTGTTCAAAAAAAGCCAGAGCAACACCGCACCAGTCCAGCGCGGTTTCAAGGCTGAGCGGCTGATAGTCGCCAAGCAGCCAGGGGCTGACAAGACCGGAATCTTCCACCACCAGCAGCGGATAGATACGGGCAAGATCGGGCCCAAGTTCCGTAATTTCCTCCACTCCTGCGATGAAACTCTCAAAAGTTTCACCGGGCAGGCCGGGCATGATCTGAACCCCTGTGATAAAACCGGAATCCTTAAGCAGCGTAATTGCGCGCCGGGTATCTTCTGCATTGTGGCCCCGGCGGGCTCTGCGCAGGACTTCGTCATCCATCGACTGTACCCCGAGCTCCACTGTACTCACTCCCGCCTGCTTCAATACGGCGAGGCGTTGTGGATCGATACAGTCTGGTCTGGTGGAGCAGCGAATGGAATGAACCTCTCCTCTGGCCATGAAAGGCTGAACGGCTGAGAGGAGTCCCTGTTGAGTCTCCCTGGGCAGACAGGTAAAAGACCCCCCAAAGAAGGCCACCTGCACCTCACGGTGCTGTTTGCCATGAGAGGCTTCCCGCACCAGCCAGCGTCTTACTTCGCGCTGTACAGCCTCAGGGGTAATCAGTACACGCGAACTGCCGGAGATATGCGTCTGATTACAGAAAATACAGGCGTGTGGACACCCCTGCTGGGGAATAAAGACAGGGATAACGAGAAGATCTTTCACTATTCTGCTCCGTCTGCGGTTATTGCAGCCACGATTTTGTTGTCAGGGCATCATGGGCCGCCCGCTGTTCCGCCTCTTTTTTGGAACCAGCCGTTCCCCTGCCGATTACATCATCGTGGAAACAAACAGAAACAGTAAAAACCCTTGCGTGCGACGGCCCGTCTTCCTCTTCAAGGAGATAACTTGGGGCCTCACTGAACCTCTCCTGCAAATCTTCCTGCAGACGGCTCTTGGAGTCCGCAATGAACATCTCCTCTTTTTTCGTTTCGAGATCCGGGAGAAAGAAGCGCTCCAGCGCCTCCACCACGGTTGAATAGTCGGAATCAATAAAAATTGCACCGGCTACCGCTTCCCAGGCACAAGAAAGAATTCGAGGCTTCTGTCTTCCCTGATTCATCTCTTCGCCCTTGCCAAGTTCAAGGAAACTGCCAAGATCAATCCGTCGCGCAAGAGAGGCAAAGGAGTGTTCATTCACCATGGAAGAACGCAGGCGGGTAAGTTCTCCCTCATGCATATCTGGATAGGTGCGCATCAGTAAGTGCCCGACAATGAGATCAAAAACGGCATCTCCAAGATATTCAAGACGCTCATTATCATGTCCCTGATCATCATTTTCAAAAGCAAAAGAAGAATGAATCAGTGCCCGCTGCAGAATACGCAGATCGGTAAAACGGTAGTGCAATACCTCTTCAAGCTCAGCCAGACGAACCTTATTTCGGCGAACAAGAGACTCTATATTTTCACTCATTGCAAATTTTTCCTTGTCAAATTTTCCTACTGTGGTAAATAAGTCGCTTCAACGATGGCGACGTGGCCAAGTGGTTAAGGCAACGGTCTGCAAAACCGTTATTCATCGGTTCGACTCCGATCGTCGCCTCCAGAAATGCAAAGGGATTACGGAACCTCCGTAATCCCTTTTTGTTATTTTCTGCTGTCAACTGCACTATTCCTGTATCCGACTCTTCTCAATCGTCTCCAAAACTTCTTCAAGACGAATTTTTTTAATCTTCCCCGCAGCTTCAAAGTGACTGACGGCTGATGCTGCCGAAACACACCTTTCACGGGTAAGAAAGATTGCTTCCGCTCTCTTTTTTACCGCTGCGGGGTCCTGCAGATGCTCATCCACAGCAATGCGGTTGGCATCGACAATACACTGCAGCATCTTCGCCCTCGCCTCCTGAGGCTTCTGCAGATAACCATACCCGCCATCCAGGCCGGCATAAATCTCTTCGACACCCAGAGGAGAAACCTCTCCTGCCTTTTTCAAGTCATAAAAAGCACTTGCCGCATTCCTGCACGTTTTCTCCTGCATCAGGTAGTGCCTGACACGTCCGGAGATTTTTGCCCGACTGGTCACTCCCCTGCTGAGGGCCTCCCTCGTGGCATCGATAGAACAGTGCAGCAGGGTAAGTCGCGCCTTCTGCGGGTGTTTGAGGAAATAATCAACACTCTGGGCCTGCTCCACTGCAAGGGCGTTTATTGCAGGGAAAAGTATCAGCAGGGAAAAAAGAATAATACGTATCATAAGATCAAAGTTTAAGAAAAGGGAA
>JBFHIO010000319.1:0-3072 GCA_041596435.1 Desulforhopalus sp.
AGGGTCTGCTGGGTGTCATTCATATTCGCCAGTTCCATATTGACGATATCAAGACCGTTTGAGATCTGACTTTCGAGGCTTTCCCACTCTGGGATCAAGGTCTGCACCTGTGTCTTGAGAGCCTGATCTTTCGTAGTATTCAGCAACGCATGGAGATTTTTATTGGCGATTTTCGCCATGGGCAGGAGTTCTTGATACTTGTCCTGTTGATCGAGCAGTTCCGTCTTGCGCCGAGCCTGCACGGTGAGCTGCTTCAACTCCATGATTCCCGGCTTCATCAGATCGAAAATTTCCTGCTTCCAGTCAAAGGAGGTTTGATCCTCTGCCTTGAACTTGGAGGTGTCCACTCCGGTGGCCATCTTTTCAAAGTCATTATCGGCTTTGGCCATGGATTCCTGGAGTTTGGCGATCTCCTCCCGGGCGACTGCTTTATCGTTGTCCGTCCGTAATTTTTCTGACTCGCGGATTTTGTTGCGAATCTGCTTTTGAATCTTCTGACGCAATTCGTGGATGGAGAGGAGCATCTTCTCTTCGTCCACCGTCCGGATGGGGGCGACTGTTTCGCCTTCTGTTACAGAAGGCGCAGAGATGTTCTGTTCAACAGGGAGCTGAAGGGCCTTTTCTCTTGCAGATCCTGTATGGGGAGAAAGAACCGGCAGCAGAGAAATCAAGAGAAGGAAAAGGGAAGTTCTTATGAATGGAAGAGCTTTCATTTTATTATCTTTTCTCCATTTTGAATCAGGTTAAAAACAAGAAAATTCTCTCGCTGTGGGGGCCTTTTCCCAGGAATTTGTCGGGTCGTGATCCGACAAATTCCTGATCAGACGTTTTCCCGGGTCTTTTCAAAGATGATATCCGGCCATTTCTCCATAAAGAAATTGAGCATCCACTCGTTTCTGGCGAGATAGGTAAGAAATCCTTCCGAATCCCGGGCGAGGGTTCCCTGATTGGCGCGTTCAAACTCCTCCATCTTCTTCTTATCCTCACTGTGTACCCAGCGTGCAGCACCATAATCGACTGGTTCAGAGATGGCGTGAACGTTGTATTCATTAAGCAGGCGGGCCATGGTGACCTCAAACTGCAATACACCCACGGCCCCCATCACCCAGTCTGCACCGATCATCGGGCGAAAGACCTGGATGGCCCCTTCTTCGGCGAGTTGGATCAGTCCTTTCTGCAGCTGCTTCATCTTCAGCGGATCTTTAAGCAGTACCCGACGGAAATGTTCCGGGGCAAAATTGGGGACGCCGGTGAATTTCAG
Source organism: Desulforhopalus sp. (assembly GCA_041596435.1). Lineage (GTDB taxonomy): Bacteria > Desulfobacterota > Desulfobulbia > Desulfobulbales > Desulfocapsaceae > Desulforhopalus. The sequence continues at coordinate 1,262 of JBFHIO010000319.1, forward strand.
AGGTTCTTTCTGGGTGAAGGTGTCACCGATCTTGATCGTACCATGATTATGCAGGCCGATGATATCACCGGGCCAGGCTTCCTCTACGCTGGCCCGCTCCTGAGCCATGAAGATGGTTGCATTGGCGAGGTTGATTTCTTTGCCAATCCTGTGGTGCATAACCTTCATGCCCCGGGTGAACTTTCCTGAGCAAATACGTAGAAAAGCGATCCTGTCTCGATGTGCCGGATTCATATTCGCCTGAATCTTGAAGACAAAACCAGAGAAGGCTTCTTCGTGGGGGTCCACTATGCGGGTCAGGGCCTGCCGGGGGCCCGGAGGCAGAGCCATTTCGACAAAGCCGTCAAGCATTTCCTGGACGCCGAAGTTGTTGACGGCCGATCCGAAGAAGACCGGGGTCTGGGTTGCGGAAAGGTATTGGTCATACTCAAAGGGGTTTGCTGCCCCTTCCAGCAGTTCAATATCTTCGCGCAGTTCGTCGGCCTGAGAATCAAGGAGTTCATCCAGTTTCGGGTCATTGAGATCCTCAATGGTGATTCCTGCTGTATTGCGGGTTTGACTGCCGGGGGTGAAAAGGTGGAGTTGCTTTTTGTAGATGTTGTATACTCCTTTAAAAGTCTTGCCCATACCGATGGGCCATGACATTGGAGTACATTCAATCTGCAGCTTTTCCTCCACTTCGGCCATCAGGTCGAGGGGGGAGAGTCCTTCGCGGTCGAGTTTATTGATAAAGGTGATGATCGGCGTGTTGCGCATGCGACACACCTCCATCAGTTTCTCAGTCTGTGCCTCAACGCCCTTGGCGGAATCGATGACCATGATGGCCGAGTCCACTGCAGTGAGTACACGGTAGGTATCTTCGGAGAAATCCTGATGGCCCGGGGTGTCGAGGAGGTTGATTTCGAAGTCGCGATAGGAAAACTTCATTACAGATGTGGTGACGGAGATACCACGCTCCTGTTCAATGGCCATCCAGTCGGAGGTTGCCTTGCGTTCCACCTTCCTTGATTTCACCGCTCCGGCCATATTGATGGCCCCACCGAAGAGCAGAAGCTTTTCCGTGAGAGTGGTTTTCCCGGCATCGGGGTGACTGATAATTCCAAAGGTACGTCGTTTGGCGATTTCCTGGTCTTGTCGTTTGCTCATTGGATAAATTGTGCTTTAATTTCAGAGGAATTTTTATTATAAAGTTTAATCGGAAAAACTCCGTAGAATATGGATGTTTCACAAAGAATGCAAATCAAAAATCGTTATAATACGTTTGGGAAAATGAGAAAAACAGTTTTGGTAACAGGAGGCGCCGGTTTCATCGGCTCCAATTTCGTGCATCTGCTCGCGGGTAAACCGGAAGAATGGCGGGTGGTAAATTTAGATAAACTTACCTACGCCGGCAATCTGAAAAACGTGGCAGGGATTGAAGAGGGAGAAAACTACCGCTTTGTGCGTGGCGACATCTGTGATGCCGAACTGGTAGAAAAACTGTTCACCGAGGAGAAAATCGATACGGTGGTTCACTTTGCGGCTGAATCTCACGTCGATCGGTCTATCACCGGTCCCTCTGCTTTTATTGAAACAAATATCATGGGCACCTTTACTCTGCTTGAGGCAGCCCGTAAAGCCTGGATTGTCGAGAATGGCGGAGCTGGAGAGCGCTGTTTCCTCCATGTTAGCACCGATGAGGTGTATGGCTCCCTAGGGGAGACCGGCTTCTTTACCGAGAATACCGGGTATGATCCCCGCTCACCGTACTCTGCTTCAAAGGCCAGTTCAGACCACCTCGCTTCTGCCTATTTTCATACCTATGGTCTGCC
>JBFHIO010000320.1:0-3062 GCA_041596435.1 Desulforhopalus sp.
ATGCCTTGAAGCAGGTTGGTCTGGAAGGCTGGGAGCAGGCATATCCTAATGAATTGAGTGGTGGTATGCAGCAGCGTGTGGGGTTAGCCCGCGGACTGGCAGTTGACCCCGATATTTTGTTGATGGATGAAGCTTTTTCTGCTCTCGATCCGCTCATCAGAACTGAGATGCAGGATGAGTTACTCAAGCTTCAGGATCGTCATGAGCGAACAATTGTTTTTATTTCCCATGACCTGGATGAGGCTCTGCGAATTGGTGACAGAATCGCAATAATGGAGGGTGGTACTATTGTTCAGGTCGGCACTCCGGAAGAGATTTTGCAGAACCCGGCAAATGATTACGTACGGGCCTTCTTCCGTGGCGTCGATCCAACAGGAGTGATTTCCGCAGGTGATATTGTTCGGGACACGCAACCGACAATTATCTGGCATTCTAAAACCGGTGGTCTTCGCGCGACTCTTGAGATGTTGAATAACCGTGATCAGGAATTTGGCTATGTGCTTGATTCAGAACGTAGCTTTTGCAGCGTAGTGTCGACGGATTCCCTGCGTGATGCGATTGATAAAGGTGATGGGAAAAGCAAATTAGAGGACGCATTTATAACAGAGGCTAAAGCAGTCCTGGAGACTGAAAGTCTTCAGGATATCCTGCCTCAGGTAGCTTCGCATTCATGGCCTATTCCAGTGGTAGATGAGAACAACGTTTATCGCGGGGTAGTATCAAAAAACAGATTCCTGCGTACTCTGTATCGAGCAGAAAATGGGCAGCATTTTGAACAATTGCCAAACTAAAAGACATCAACAGGAGTTGTGTAATGTTTAATTTCGATGAAAAAGTCATCCCTCTTGATGCCTGGATTACCCTTTTTGTTGACTGGCTGGTTGAAGGGTACCGCTGGTTCTTTCAAGCGATTAAATGGCCGGTTGAAATAACGCTTTCAGGCATGGAGCATGGTTTACTGGCAGTTCACCCGTTGGTGATAATACTCGTAGTTGGCTGTGTTGCCTGGAAGGTTTCCGGATATAAGTTAGCTATTTTCTCTGTTGCTACGATGGTCTTCATCGGCCTGCTGGGTATGTGGGAAGATACTGTTATTACTTTGGCTATGGTGTTTTCTTCTGTGGTGTTCTGCACCATAGTCGGAGTGCCTCTTGGCATATGCGCCGGCCGTAATGACCGCTTCGATGTTTTGATACGTCCTTTGCTCGATGCGATGCAAACCACCCCCGCTTTCGTTTACCTGGTACCGATTGTCATGCTCTTTTCAATTGGCAATGTCGCTGGTGTCTTAGCAACTATTGTTTTTGCAATGCCCCCGATAATTCGACTTACAAGCCTTGGAATCAGGCAGGTTCATCCGGAACTTGTCGAAGCAGCTCTGGCTTTTGGCGCAACAAATAGCCAGGTTCTGCTGAAAGTTCAGATTCCACTCGCTTTGCCAACCATCATGGCGGGGCTGAATCAGACGATAATGATGGCGCTTTCCATGGTTGTCATTGCTGGGCTTATTGGAGCCGGCGGGTTGGGGGCACCAGTTATTCTCGGCCTGAATACTCTGGATATCGGCTTGGCAACTGTAGGTGGTCTGTCCATCGTTCTGATGGCAATAATCTTAGATAGAATAACCCAATCAATGGGAACACATAAAAAGAACTGAGGAGATTTGGAGATGATGAAAAATATGTTTATTGGTGCTGCGTTGGCTGTAATGACTTTGAGCAGCACGGTGGCGGTACATGCGGAGAGCAACCTGCCTGGTAAAGGAGTGAAGGTTCAACCCGCACGGGCTACATGGAATACCGGTTTTTTTCAGGAAGCACTTGTACGGCGTGGATTGGAGACACTTGGGTATGATGTAAAGAAGCCAAAGGATTTGCAGAATCCTATATTTTATAAAACAATTACCCTTGGTGACGTTGATTACTGGACTAATGGCTGGTTTCCAAATCATGACAGCCAGTTACCTAAAGGCTTTTATGATAAGGCGGAGAAGATTGGTTATGTCGTGAAAGCTGGCGGTCTTCAGGGATATCTGGTCTCAAAGAAAGATGCAGAAAAATTTAATATTAACTCTCTTGATGACTTTAAGCGGGATGAGGTCAAAAAGGCGTTTGATAAGAACAATGACGGCAAGGCCGACCTGACAGCCTGCCCTCCGGGCTGGGGTTGCGAAAATGTTATTACCCATCATATGAGTGCATATAATCTTGAAGATCATATTAATCCGGTAAAAGCTTCATATGAAGCAGGAATGGCTTCAGCAATGGCTGGGTATAAAAATGGTGAACCGCTATTCTTTTATACCTGGGCGCCGAACTGGACTATTTTTAAATTAAAGCCGGGTAAAGATGTTGTGTGGATCAATGTTCCTGAAATTAAGCCGACAGAGGCTCAGAGTCCAGCTATTGATCGTATGACTGTAAGTGGTATTGAAGGTGCTGTTTCTGACCCGCTCAAGGCAGGATTCGTCGTATCGGATATTCAGATCGTTGCTAACAAAAAATTTGCTGAGAATAACCCGGCAGCGAAGAAGTTTTTTGAAGTATTCACTCTTCCTCTGGGAGATATCAATGAGCAGAATACCCGTATGAATGAGGGTGAAAAGAGCGCGAAGGACATTAACCGGCATGTTGATGAATGGATAGCAAAAAATCAGGAGATATGGAACGGCTGGCTCACTGAAGCACGTGCAGCTGCAGCTAAGTAAAACCTGATTAGATTAAGCCGTTTCCCGAAGGGCAACATATTGAGCCCTTCGGGATTAATCATCCTTGCATGACTTCTCTTCTCAAAAAAATAGCTGGAGGAGAGGGGAGAAAAAGAGTATTAGCAAATATAATAGTCATGCGTAAGGAGGACTGACGGTGGAGAAGGAGAGGCAAGTGCAAGTAATAGCACAAAAAATGCGTATTATTTTTAAAGCGATACAGGCGCATTCAAAGAAAGTAGAGAAAGAAGTCGGGCTTAGTAGTGCAAAATTATGGATGTTATCTGAAATTGCCGGGAACCCCGGTTTTAAAGTATCTCAGCTGGCAACAGTTCTTTCAATTCATACATCAACC